>JAZRZD010000020.1:0-7432 GCA_045601085.1 Bacilli bacterium
AATATTTTATCTATGATAATATACTTAATGCTTTTAAGGAGAATTAGTTATGGCAAAAGGCGATAGAATCTCATTTACATTAAAATGTACTGAATGTGGCGAAGAAAACTACATCACATCAAAAAATAAGAAAAAACAAACCGAACGTATGGAAATCAAAAAATATTGTCCAGTTTGTAAGAAAATGACAGTACACAAGGAAAACAAAAAGAAATAGGCATTGCCTATTTTTTTTATAAATATGAGAGTAGAAGTATTTAACTATAATTCAATAGAAGAGCTCCTTAGTAATACTTATGTATTAATTAATGATAATAAGTGCGTAGTAATTGATCCTTCAAATGGTAATGACGGAATAATTAACTACATCAACAATAATCATTTATCTTTATGTGGAGTTTTATTAACACACGCACATTTTGACCATATGCGTGGCGTAGATAAGCTTATAAAGGCTTTTTCTTGCCCTTTATATATTCATGAGGATGATGTTAATGGCTTAACTGATAGTAAACTCAATTGTTCTTCTTTTTATAATAAAAAAATAGCCGTTAATAGCGTCCCTACCTTATTAAAAGATAAAGAACATATAAATTTAGGTGGGATAGAAATTCTCGCTATACACACCCCATATCACACTGTAGGATCTACTTGTTACTATGTAAAAGACTTAAATGCTTTATTTTCTGGAGATTCATTATTTAAAAATAGTGTGGGTAGAAGTGATTTACCTTCCTCTTGTCCTAGAGCAATGGTAACCTCTTTAGATAAACTAAAAGCCCTTCCAGATGCTACTAAAGTGTATCCTGGACATGGTTGGTCCACATCAATCGGGGATGAAAAGAAATATAATAGTTTTCTTAAATAATAGTTATTTGATATAATCAAAAGGACAAAAGGAGGTAAAGTTCGTGATAAATGTTACCGAATTAAGATCCGGTCATTATTTTATTGAAGAAGGCAATATCTATTTAGTGCTTGATGTTATGCTTAATAAAACAGCAATGCGTAAAATGGTTGCCAAGGTCAAAGTTAAAAATATGCGTACCGGTGCAGTAACTGAAATTGCTAGAAACTCTGGCTATGGCATTGAAGAAATCAAATTAGAAAAGAAACAAATGTCATATTTGTATGACGCAGGCGATACTCTTTGCTTTATGGATCAAAAAACATATGATCAAATTGAAATCGCTAAATCGCGTCTAGAGTGGGAAATTCAATTCCTAAAACCTGAAGAAGTAGTGGATATTACTTCTTATGAAGGTGAAATCCTTGGTGTTAGCCTTCCACCTAAGGTAGCCCTTAAGCTTGTTGAATGCCAACCAGCTGTTAGAGGCGATACAGTTAATAAGGCTATGAAAGACGCTGTTACAGAAACAGGATTAAAAATTAAGGTTCCATTATTTATTGAAAACGGAGAAGTAGTGCTTGTCCGTACAGATAATGGCGACTATGATGGGAGAGCATAATGACATTAGAAGTTTGGGTTTACGTTTTATCCCTCGTTGGTGTATTACTCCTTGGTGGAGTCATTGGATTCTTTATCACAAGATACATTTTCCAAAAGCAACTCAAAGAGAATCCTCCAATCAATGAAAAGATGATTAGAGTCATGTTCCAACAAATGGGAAGAACCGCTTCAGAAGCACAAATTCGTGCTATCATGAAGAACATTAAAAACGCTAAATAAGCGGAAGAGAAAACACAAAAAGTAGTGGGTCATAATTGACTCACTTTTTTTGTAAAAATTTTTGCGGTAACTTTTCTACAAATTTTATGTGGTTTATCTTGTAGGTTAATGAATTATATATTAGAAATATATGTATGTGAAAAATATATAAAATATTCACAAAATTTAAATTTGCTAAAAATAATAAAAAACTACTAATTTTCTACTAATTTATATTATTTCATCCAAGAGATTTTTCTCTCAGTTTTGTTGATTAAACGAGAAATATTTCCATGGTGTCTGGCGATCAAAAGAATCGCTCCAATGGTTGTGACAATTGCGAATGTCCAATTGCCTAAAAGTGTCCAACCCATCATAGGGAACCAGGCCCAATCTTGAGGGATAATATTGCACATAATTAAGATAGCCCAAGTCCAGGAAACAACCACTGAAACTATGGCACTAACAATGCTTGATAAGCTTACATATTTCTTTGCTTTGAGTGTGACTAAGAAGCTAATTAAGTAGCAAATTAGGAATAACCAGCTTGTTCCAATGATGGCAGCGTATGTTGAAACACCCTTTCCGCCTTTAAATTGAGCAAAAATTGGGAAACAATGACCAAAAATAACACCTAATGAAACTAACCAATAAACTGGCCATTGAATAATATAAGCATCTAAGCCGACTTGAGAAATCATAGTAACAGCATCTGCCAAAAGTGGCTTGTCTCCAAAGGAGACAAATGTTAGGATTGCCCAAACACCCCAAACTGGTAAATAGCTTTTTAATATATCTAAAGTAATAACAACAGCGCCAACTTTTGCACCAAAAACACGTCCAGCGTTAGTGCCACCAGCATTTTTTGATCCAAATTCACGCACATCTTTATGGAAAAATATCTTACCAATCCAGACTGCTGTAGGAATGGAACCGAAAAAATATCCAATAATTAAGCAGATAAATGCAGTCAATATATTATATAAAATAATATCCATAAAAATACTCCTTGTTTACCCTTATTTACTATACTAAATAACTTTATATTTGCAACTTTTTTTAGGTATAATTATTAACCTGTAAGGAGTTAATAAGATATGGCAGACACTAAAATTACTAATTCTTATTCCGCTGATGACATCAAAGTTTTAAAGGGTTTAGAAGGTGTTAGAATGCGTCCTGCGATGTATATTGGAAGTACATCTGGCACTGGTTTGCATCACCTTGTTTGGGAAATCGTGGACAACGCTGTTGATGAAGCATTATCAGGATACGGTAATAATATTACCGTTACCATTCATAAAGATGGCTCTTTATCTGTACTTGATGAAGGTAGAGGTATCCCTGTTGGTATCAATTCTCAAACTGGAAGAAGTGCGATTGATCTAGTTTTTACTGAACTCCACGCTGGTGGTAAATTTGGCGGTGATGGTGGCTACAAAGTTGCTGGTGGTCTTCATGGTGTCGGTGCTGCTGTAACTAATGCATTAAGTGAATGGCTTGATGTTACTGTTTTCTCTAGTGGAAAGATAAATCATATCCGTTATGAGAAAGGTGGAACACTTGTTGTTCCTTTGGAACAAATTGGCGACACAAAGAAACGTGGAACCCTTGTTAGATTTAAGCCAGATTCGACAATTTTCTCTACAACTGAATTCAAATGGGATGTCATTTCTTCCCACTTAAATGAAGGTGCTTACTTAATGACAGGAGTTCAATTTACCTTAATTGATGAAAGAAATAACCAAAAACAAGTTTATAAATACGATAACGGATTAATTGAATACGTAGGAAACATTAATAAGAATAAATCTCACTTAACTCCCGCTGTTTGCTTTAAAGGAGTAGATGAAGAAACTGGTATCACAACTGAGATTGCTTTTCAGTTCTGTAACCAAGATTATGATGAGAATATTTATAGCTACGCAAACCATGTAAGAACTAGGGACGGTGGAACCCATGAAACTGGCTTTAGAACAGGCTTTACGAAAGCTATTAATGACTTTGCAGAATCCAATAATCTTACCAAAGGTAAGAAACTCGAAGGAAGTGACATTAGAGAAGGTCTTACAACCGTTATTTCAATGCGTGTTCCTGAAGAAGACAAAAACCATAAAGTTTTACTAGAATTTGAAGGTCAAACTAAAGGCAAATTAGGCACTCCAATCGTAGCGCCAATTGTCTCTAATTTCATATACAATCAAATGACCTATTATTTGAGTGAAAATAAAGAATTAGCGCTTAGTATTATCAAAAAATGTGTGGATGCACAAACTGCTAGATTAGCAGCTAGAAAGGCAAAAGAAGAGGCTAGAAGCTCTAAAAAAGCCAAAAATGATATTATTTTGAGTGATAAATTAACCCCTGCAATCAGTAAAGATTATCTTAAAAACGAACTTTTTATCGTAGAAGGTGATTCTGCTGGTGGTAGTGCTAAAAAGGGTAGAGATAGAATGTATCAAGCAATCTTACCTCTAAGAGGTAAACCATTAAATACTGATGGACTTTCTATTGATAAAATCATCCATAATGAAGAAATTGCTACCATTATTAACACAATTGGTGCTGGTTTTGGTCAATCTTTCAATATTGATGATATCCATTACGGCAAAATTATCATCATGACCGATGCTGATACTGATGGAGCACATATTCAAACGTTATTATTAACGTTTTTCTACCATTATATGCGTCAACTTATCACTACGGGACACGTATTTATTGCGGTTCCTCCATTATATTTTGTGTATAAAGAAAACCCAAAAACCCACAGAAAAGAAGGAAAATACGCTTGGACAGATGCTCAATTAGCTGAAATTAGAGCAGAAATGGGTAAAGATTCAAAGATTTCCCGTTATAAAGGTCTTGGAGAAATGGATGCTGATCAACTTAAGAACACAACCATGGATCCTAAAAATCGTTTATTAGTGCAAGTTGATATAAATGACCCATTTTTAGCAGAACAAAGAGTGTCCTGTTTGATGGGAAAAGATACCCAAGAAAGAAAAGTTTGGGTAGAAGAAAACATCGACTTCGCTGAAGAAGATACATTTATCGAGGAGGTCAAATAATATGGCAAAGAAAAAAGAAATAATTGAAGAAGCCATCAAAGAAAATATTTCGATTGAAACCCTTGAAGATGTGATGTCTTCTAGATATGCAACATACGCTAAATATGTAATTCAAGACCGTGCTATTCCTGATGTAAGAGATGGTTTAAAACCTGTACAAAGACGTATCATTTATACTATGTATAAAACTGGTAATGTTTTTACTAAACCTACCAAGAAATGTGCGCATACTGTTGGTGCTGTTATGGGTACTTATCACCCACATGGCGATACCTCAATTTATGAAGCTTTAGCAAGAATGTCTCAAGACTGGAAAATGAGAGTTCCATTAATTGATTTCCAAGGTAATAACGGCTCAATTGATGGCGATTCTCCTGCTGCATATCGTTACACAGAATCCCGTTTAGCTAAAGTTGCTAATGAGTTAATTAGGGATCTTGAAAAAGATACGGTTGATATGCAACCAAACTTTGATGATTCAACAGTTGAACCTGTAGTTTTACCTTCCAGATTCCCAAATTTGCTTTTAAATGGTGCGGAAGGTATTGCTGTAGCTTTAGCTACAGAAATTCCACCTCATAATCTAGGCGAATTAATTGATGCAGTCATCTATAGAATTAACCATAAATACGCTACTTGTGAAGACTTAATGGAGTTTGTTAAAGGCCCAGATTTCCCAGGTGGTGGAATTATATATAATTCCCAAGGTCTAAAAGACATCTATTTAACAGGTAGAGGAAGAATTGAAATTGCCGCAAAAACTGAGATTGTTGAAGGCAAAACAATAAACCAAATTGTTATCTCTGAAATCCCATATAATGTCGTTAAAAAGATGTTAGCTTATCAAATTGATAAGATTAGATCATCTAAAGAGATTTCTGGTATTCTTGAAGTCCGTGATGAATCCGCGATGGATGATATTAGAATCGTTGTAGATATCAAAAAAGAAGCTAGAACTGATTTAATCTTAAAATATTTGATGAATAAGACTGATTTACGTGTTTCATATTCCGCAAATATGGTCGCTATCGTAAATGGTAAACCTCAAACAATAACTTTATTAAGTTATTGCGATGCTTATGTTGCACATCAAATTGATGTTGTTACAAGAAAATTAAATTTCGATTTAAATAAAGCAAAATCTCGTTTAGATATTATTAATGGCTTAATTATTGCCACAATAAACATCAATGATGTAGTGGAATTAATCAGACATAGTAACGATAAAGAAGACGCAAAAATCAAATTAATGAATAGATATTCATTATCTAAAGACCAAGCAGAAGCTATTGTTATGATGCCTTTATACAAATTAACCAATACTGATGTTGAAGTTTTAACAAATGAAAAGACAGAAGTAGAGGCTTCTATTAGTGAAATTGAATCAATCTTAGGAGATTCTTCTAAACTTAATAAATTTATTATTAAAGACTTAAAATGTATCAAAGATACATATGACACTCCAAGACGTACTCAAATCACCGAAAAAGAAGAGACAGCGCCATTAGATAGAAGAGACTTAATCACTAAAGAAGATGTGATGTTTGCAGTGTCTCATGATGGCTATATTAAACGTAGCACTCTTAAATCCTATAGAAGCAGTGGAGAAAACGCTATGCCAGGAGTTAAAGATGGTGATGTGATTGTTGGATATGGTACAGTTTCTACTAAAGATTATGTAGTCTGTTTTACTAATCAAGGAAATTTTATTTCCTTACCAGTTCACTTATTAACAGAAAATAAGTGGAAAGATGAAGGTGTACACCTAAACACATATTGCACAGTTCCAGCTAGTGAAAAGATCATTAAAGTGTTTAATTTTACTAACATTCGTGATGATTTATATATCGCTATATTAACTAAATTTGGTCAAATTAAGAGAATGCCAACCGCATTATTAGAGATTGATAAACGTCAAAAACTCACAAAATGTATGAAATTATTAACAAATGATGAAGTTGTAGGCGTTGAACTATTAACAGGTAATTCTAACATTATGGTTGTCACTGATAACGGCCACGCTTCGTTATATAACGAAAACGAACTTTCTATCATTGGTTTAAAGACAGGCGGTGTTAAATCAATCAATGGATTACACAAATCACAAGCCGTAGGCTTGATTGCATTTGAACCTGAAGAAAAATCCAAATTTGTCTTAATTACAGATAAAGGTCACGAGCGCGTACTTGATAATAATAAAGTTACATGCACGCAAAGACTTGGTAGAACAACCTGCGTTATGCCTATATTCAAATCCTCACCACACGCTGTTGTGGCAGCTTTAAAGGTATTAGATAAGAATGAAAGTATGGATTTAAATCTTAGATTTAAAAACAATACTACCAGCATAGTGTCTATTTCTGATTTCCATATGGATGACATCAATAAATATGCTAAGAAGAATCTTGATATTGGAAACTCAGATATTACATTTGCATCTACAGGTGACTTTGTTAATGTAAATCAAAAGGTTAAATCATATCCAGTTGAGTCTAAGAGTGAAGTTATTACTTTTAGTAATAGTGCTGAAGTTATGCCAGATGACAGCGAGGAAGAATCTCTTATTCCTGAAATCAAAGAAGAAGAAAATATAGAAGAAACTAAACAAACAAAACCAGTTGATCATCAACCAAAAGACAAAGATGATGATAAAGGCTTTGAACAAATCTCTATCTTTGATGATTTAGATGAT
>JAZRZD010000021.1:0-3265 GCA_045601085.1 Bacilli bacterium
GAATTGACTCTAAATATTAACTACTAGTGAAACGAAAATATGGCTTTCCAAAGTTAGATTTAATCCTTCGAAGTTGGTTTTTCGCATAAAAAGAAAACTTTGACCAACTATTCATTGCATCAAAGTTAAACTGGCATATTGTACTAATCTTCGCGCAATGATACAATTGCAACCCCCAATACCAATTTAGAGTGCAACCCCCACCCATAATCGTGAAAATTTGAAACCCCCTATAAATAGCAAAATAAAATGATGCTTTTTATAGATTGACTCTATTCTAGCACCATTTCTTATAAATTTATATTTATTTGTTGTCCGTTCTTGAAGAAGAATATAATTGTTTTGTTTCTGTTAACCACTGCTTTATCAATCATGAGGTTCCATATTCTTGAATCCCAAACTGTAATAACTGTTGGCAGCTTTTTAAAGTTAGCAATGTAAGTATCAATTGCGGTCTTGCGTTGCTCTTGTTCTTTCCTATTTTTGCACATGGCATTAAGCTCTTCAGAACTATTGCTGTATTTAATTTTCAGGGCATTGTATTCTTCAGCTGGCTTGTTCGTTTCAATCATCTCTTTTAGATCTGCAAATAGGCTATCAACTTCAGCTTTCTTTTCTGAAATCGTTTTATCTAAATCTTCTAAAATAATGAGGTTTTTACACTCTTTTTCTATAAATTCAATAATAGAATCCTTATTAATGCTCAGCTGATTGAATGCCTTAATGAATGCGTTTTTAACTTGTTCAAATGTTACATGAGGAACTTTGCAAGCCTTATCGTTCTTGTATTTGTTATTGCATCTCCAAATAGTGGTTTTATATTCGTCATTGCTATGCCAAATCTTAGGGCCAAAGTAACCACCACAATCACCGCAGATGAGTCTACAAGAGAATGTAGAATGAGCACTATAGGCTCTACCTATTTCTTTTCTTCTTTTCATCTCAAGTTGAACATAATCCCATTCGCTTTTATCAATAATTGCAGGATGAGAATTTTCAACGTAATATTGCTCCACTTCACCCTCATTAACTTTTCTTTTATGTTCTAGGAAATTTACAGTGATTCCTTTTTGAAGAAGAGCATCGCCTTTGTATTTTTCTTTAGTTAAGATGGACTCCACTGTTGTTGTAGCCCATTTTTCTTTACCACCAGGAGAAGTTATGTGTTTTGAAGTTAGTAATCTAGCAATTTCATAAGCAGTTAAGCCTTCAATAAATTTTGAATAAATCAATCTAACTATCTCAGCTTCTTCTTTATTAATTACTGGTTTACCATCTGCTCCTTTGTCATAACCCAAGAAGTGAGCATAAGGAATATAGACCTTTCCATTTTTAAAGTTATTACGATGTCCCCATGTCACGTTTTCTGAAATGGATCTAGATTCTTCTTGTGCTAAAGATGACATTAAAGTTAGAAGCATTTCTCCTTTAGAATCAAATGTATAAATATTCTCTTTTTCAAAATAAATCTCAACACCAGCTTCTTTCAATTTCCTTATGAAAACTAAGGTATCTACAGTGTTTCTTGCAAATCTTGAGACTGATTTTGTAACAATTAAATCAATCTTCCCAGCTAGTGCATCATCAATCATTTGTTTAAAGCCATCTCTGTTTTTGATATTGGTTCCAGTGATGCCTTCATCTGAATAAAGACCCACAAATTCCCAGTCCGATTTACTCTTAATGTATTTCTCGTAATAATCCTTTTGAGCTTGAAACGATGTAAATTGCTCATCTCTATCAGTTGAAACTCTAGCGTACCCACACACTCTTCTTTTAATCAAGTTGGTGTTAAGTGGATTAAACTGATTAACTGATGCTGGAATAACTCTAATATTAGCCATTGGTCATCCTCCTATATGTTGCAATGCCTCTCATTCTTGCTTTTTCTTTCATTTCCTTTGACCAGGATTCTTTTCTAGATGGATAAGACCAACTTTTAGTTATTTCTTCTCCACCATAAAGTTTGAATGTAACAGCATTGTTTTCATTAATAATTATTTCTTTAATTAGTGATCTCATTATCTGCTCATCAAATTCTTTTAAACCAAGAACTTCTTTTACTAAATTAATAAGAATATCTTCACTAATTCCTTTAATGTGACAGTGTGATTTACCTAGACCATTAGCAGTACTGCAAACCCAGACATATTTATCTCTTCTTTTCTTACGAATGAAATGGCATCCGCAGTTGCAACACCTAATCATCATTGTAAAGGTATGTTTAACTTTATCTTTTTGAGGGTGTTCTAATTGTCTTCTAGCAAGCTCTTGTTGAACTTTATTAAAAGTAGCTTTATCAATGATGGCTTTATGAGCATCTTCAACATAATATCTATCGCGTTCTCCAACATTGAGTTTTTTCTTTTTACTTAAGTAAGAAAGTCTAATTGTCTTTTGAAGAACGATGTCTCCGGTGTAAATAATATTCTTTAGAATCTCTAGAACACTAACAGGAGCAAAGTTGTTATTTTGTCTAGTCTTATAACCTTGCTCATTTAAAATATCTGCAATCTTGTTTTTGCCATAACCTTCCAAATAAAGCTTGTAGATAAGTCTAACAATCTTAGCTTCATCTTCTTTTATTACTAAATGGCCATCTTTTAATCGATAGCCTAGTATTTTCATCGCGTAAACTTTGCCTTCTTGGAATGTTTTCTGAATTCTCCATAGCATGTTTTCACTAACAGACTTGGCTTCCATTTCAGCATAAAGTGCAATAACTGTAAGTAAGAACTCACCCTCACTAGAAAGTGTATGGATGTTTTGTTCTTCAAAATAAATATCAACTCCAAGAGATGTTAATTCCCTTATTGTCTTAAGCAAAGTCACGACATTTCTAGCAAATCTAGATACTGACTTAGTGATGATTAAATCAATATCACCATTTCTTACATCATTTAGAAGTGAATTAAAACCTTTTCTATCATCTTTGGTTCCACTTATAGCTTCATCAGAATAAATGCCTGAAAATGTCCATTTACTGTTCTTTGAAATATAAGAGGAATAATAATCTCTTTGAGCTTCCAAAGAATGGAGCATTGTATCTTTACCAGAAGAAACTCTAGCATAGGCCACTACTCTTAGCTTTTTAGGTATGATATTCCTTTTAGGAATAGTTGTGATAATTGTATCCATATTAGAGTCTATCCTCACCACATATATTCCCGTTATTTTGGTCACTTATCAAGTTATATATGCGAAAAATAGAGCCCTTTTTCAGGCCATATTTTTTAGCAGAATTTTTCTCTAATTTTTCATACTC
>JAZRZD010000022.1:0-31349 GCA_045601085.1 Bacilli bacterium
AAACAAAGAATAACAATTAAAACTATATCAAGAGCCGCTATATTTGCTGCTTTATCTGCAATTTTATATATAGTTCCTTATTTAAAGATATCTTTACCTATTTTTCCTAATTTCTTAGAAATACATTTAGACGAAGTTCCTATATTTATCGCTGGATTTGCTTATGGTCCAGTAGTGGGAACATTAGTTTTAATCGTTAAAACAATAATTAAATTGCCCATGACTAGCACAATGTGTGTAGGAGAATTAACTGATTTTCTTTATTCGTTAGTGTTTATCCTTCCTGCCACTTTGATATATAAAAGAAAAAGAAATCTTAAAAGTGCGATATTAGGCTTATCTATTGGTGCATTGATTCAATTAGTAGTGGCATCATTATTCACAACATTTGTGATACTTAATTTCTATATGTTTGTTATGGGCCTATCAAAAGAAACTATTCTTAATATGGTGCAAATAGCTAATCCAATGGTGAATTCATTAGACTGGCCATTTTTATTCATGATTGCCTTGCCATTTAATTTAATAAAAGATATATTAGTTACTGCACTTACTTTTTTAATATATAAAACACTACATAATTTGATCGACAGAATTGTTGACAAAAATACCTAAAATGTAAGGTTTTTATAGATAAAGTTCCTTTTTTATTACTTAATTTTTTGACGATTTTACCTCTTATATGCTTTGCATATAAAAAATTATTGCAAGATTATCCTTTTTAATATAAACTTATAGACAATATTAGTAATTTGGGAGCGTAAGACGTCGGTTGATCTACCTCCGGTGCTAATCATTTGATTTTAAAATTAGGAGGTAAAGACAATGAAAAAATCAAAATTCATCCCTTTGGTTTCTGTAGCTGGTGCAGCCTTAATGGCTCTTGCTGCTTGTGGTGGTTCACCAAAAGAATTCAAGAGCAACTCTGATGCATTAGGCATGACAGTAGACGAAATGGAACAACTCGTCTTAGGCGATTACGATGCTTTATATCAAACAGCTGCTGCAATCGTTGATGGCGCTAAAACTGGTGAACGTTATAGAGCTTTCGCTGAAGCTGAATATAACCTCATCTATGAATCTGCAATCATTATTCCATGGTTACAACAAAATGGTTATGCAGCAACAGTTTCTAAAACAGTCCCATGGCAAGCTGGAAGAGCTTCTTACGGCTTAACAACTGACAAATTCAAAAATGTTGTTGCTATCACTGAAGCAATCAATCAAGAAAAAAGAGCTAAAGTAACAGCCGACTACGAAGCTAAAAAAGGTACCGCACCTGCTCCATCAGTAGATGCAGACGGCTATACATCATTAGCCAATCAATATCCAAACCCAGCAATCGAAGGTGGCAAATACACCGTTGGTGAGGGTACAGAAAACGAAGTTGAATTCTCAACCAAAAGTACTTACAAAACAACATATTCTAAGGAAATTGGCGAAGATTGCCTCAACTACTTATGTAATACTTGGACATACAACTCATACCACTACACCAACATGGTTGATGGCTTAGTTGAAAATGATAAGTATGGTAACATCGTTGGTGCTATCGCAACTGCTTACAAATCAACAGTTAACGCTGATGGTACACAAACCTGGTCATTCAAAATTAGAGATGACGCTACATGGGTTAAGAACAGCGATGGTACAAAATATGCTGACGTTAAAGCCGAAGACTTTGTCACAGGTGCTAAATACGTCCTCGATGCCAGACACAATTCTGGTACTGCTTCAATCATCTACGGTAACATCGTTGGTGCTGAAGAATACTATGCTGCTACAGCTGCATGGGAAGAAGGCGATGAAGAACCATCATTTGATGGCGTCGGAATCAAAGTCGTTGACAACAAGGTTGAATACACATGTAAAGTTGCCACTCCATATTTCTTAAGTGGTCTTACCTATTCACCATATCTTCCAGTTAACGCTGACTTCTTAGAAGAACAAGGTTCTTCATTCGGTTTAACCGAAAACAATATCTTAGTTAATGGTGCTTTCCGTTTAACAACACACAACGATCAATCACAAATTAACTACACAAAGAACTCTTCTTACTACGATGCTGCCCACGTCTATGTTGACACCATCGAAAGAAAATTCGTTCCAGGTACTGCTACAAATACCACATTAAGAGAATGGTTTGAATCCGGTGCTACCGATGCATTCACAGTTTCTCCAAAAGACGTTGATGGTTATAACACCTACGTTAAAGGTGGTGAAGGTGGTACTGGTACACAAAAGAACCCAGCAAACCCATTATGTAACTCTGTAACAAGCGTCGGTGATGCTACTTTCATTGGTTACTGGAACTTCAACAGAAGTGCTTGGGAAGTTAATGATCCAGCTAACGCAAAAACTTATGATCAAAAATTAGCAACTGCTAAAGCTTTATTAAACGCTGACTTCCGTAAAGCATTCTTATATGGTCTTGATGTCATCCAAGAATTAAAGATGTACAACAACGATGAACCATACAACTACTTAGCTAGAGCTTACACCAACAGAGAATTATGTGCTTATGGTGGTAAAGACTACCTCGACTATGTCGATGATGTCTATAATGAAAAGAATGGCTTAACAGGTGATGATAAAGTTACCTTAACAGGTATTAATCAACAAGGCGACCCAATCTTTGATATTGATAAAGCTGGCGCTTTCTTAAATGCCTTCAAAGAAGCCGTTATTGCTGATGGTACATTAACTGAAGCAGACTTCCCAATTCGTGTTGACTTAATCGGTTCTATGGATCTCGAATCAGCCGCATACGAAGAAGAAAAAGTTAAAGCTTTCAATGAAAACTTTGGCGACATCGCCTTATGTGTCTTCAATATTCCAAATTCTGATGACCAAGACGGCGAATGGGGTAACGTCATTTGTAACTACGACCTCTCCTTCTGGAGTGGTTGGGGACCAGACTACGCTGATCCAAATACATATGCTCATACATTATGTATCGATGGCGATATGGTCGAATATTTAGGTTTCTAAGCTTAATTAACTAGTTTTCTAGATATTTATTGAGTAGGTAAGTGCTCGCAACGCGAAGTGCTTACCTACTCTATTATTTATATTTATAAGGTAAAAAAGGGAGGTAAGATTTATGGCTGAATTAGCTGTTGAAAATACCAAAAAAAAGAATCCATTTGCATTTTTAAAAAATGAGACATTCTTATATATTGTTAAAAGAATTCTCTCATCTTTAATTACTCTTATTTTACTTGCCGCCTTAGTTACATTACTTATAAGACTTTTACCAGATAAAATGTTCTACAACTTACAAAAGTACAACACTTTACGTGGTAAGGGTAAATATGGATTAATTACCGCTGAAAATTACAAGAATTTTAGATTATTTATCGCAGGAAGAACCGAACTTGATGGTACACCAGTTCCTGTTATTAAGAGCGTTTTCCAATTTATTTATTACATTTTACCAATTCCTAAAAAGGTACCAATGGTTTATAACGATACCTTTACTCAAGTAAAGAAATACTGGGAAGGTTTATGCTACTTTGGTATGAATACCAAGGATCAACTTGTTACTGATTTAATTGGTTCTAAATGTGGCATTTCATTCACAATTTCTATTATTTCAACACTTGGCACTTATCTGTTCGCTATTCCGTTAGGTGTGGCTATGGCCAAAAAACCTGGTGGTGTATGGGATAAGATCGGTAATATCTTTATCGTTTTAAACTATGCTATTCCTGCTCTTGTATTCTATTTAATTATGAATAGAATCGGTGGTTATAACTGGAATTTAGGCTGGAGCTACGAACCTGGAAATCCAGTTACATTAATCATGCCACTTGCATGTATTATCTTCTTAAGTATTCCAGGAGTTTCTATCTGGCTTAGAAGATACATGGTTGACGAATTATCTAGTGATTACGTTAAATTTGCCCGTTCTAAAGGTTTAAGTGAAAATACAATTATGTATAAACACGTCTTTAGAAACGCTGTTGTTCCATTAGTTAGAAACCTTCCAGCAACATTCATTGGTGCTATTATTGGTTCTTACTACATCGAAACAATTTGGGGTATCGATGGTACTGGTAAATTATTAATCGACGCTATGTCTACTGCAAACCCAGAAACTCAAGTTATTCAAGGTTTGACAATTATTTATGCTGCTTTAAGTATGATTAGCTTCTTACTTGGCGATATTGTCACAGTATTCTGCGATCCAAGAATTAAATTACATGATTAAGGAGGGAGAGATTAGTTATGAGTAATATAAACGAAGTAAAAAATAGTGAAATGACTGCTAATGAATTTAATCCATTATCTAATTTTGATCCTAGTAAAATTAACGAAGATGAATTATTTGTCCCTTATCATGTCGATGAAAAGGAAAGTGAACATTTAACTGCTGAACCTTATTCCTATTGGAAGAGTGTATTTAGAGTTTTCTTCAAGAAACCATCCGCTATCATCGGTATTGTATCCTTAATAATCATGCTTCTTTGTATGTTTGTTATTCCTTTCTTTGCAGATCCTGCAATGTTTAAGGCTAACTTAGAGATTAAAAATGCCGCTCCATCATGGGAACACTTATTTGGTACTGACAAAGTTGGTCGTGATTTGTTCTTTATGTGTTTCCAAGGTTTAAGAATTTCTTTCTTACTTGCCTTAATTTCCAGTGTTATTAACGTAGTTATTGGTACTTTAGTTGGATTAGCATGGGGCTTCTTTAAGAAATTTGATCGTATCATGATTGAAATTTATAACTTAATTCAAAACATCCCAAGCTTATTAATTTACATGCTATTCTCATTTATTTTCGCAACAATTCCTGGAATGACTGTCGAAATTAAACTTGTCTTAGCTTTAACCATTACTGGTTGGTTAGGTATGGCTTTATTTATTAGAAACCAAACTCTTATTATTACAAACCGTGAATATAACGTTGCTTCCTTAACACTTGGAACACCTCCATCAAGAATTATGATGAAGAACTTATTACCTTACTTATTAGCGGTAATTGTTACTGAATTCTCATTATTCTTACCAGGTATGATTTCCAGTGAAGTTAGTATGTCATACTTCGGTGTTGGTTTACCAAACTCTTATATTTCAATTGGTGCATTATTACAAAATGGTTATGGTACATGGAGCCAATACCCATGGCAATTACTTGCCCCAGCTGGTATCTTGGCTTATGTTATTTTCACATTCTACTTATTAGGTTTAGCATTCTCTGATTCGCTAGATCCAAAGAAACACAGATAGGAAGGTAATGGTTATGGAAAATAAAGAAGTTATTGTTTCTATCAAAGATTTAGAAGTTCAATTCTCAGTTCGTGAACGTATTTTAACTGCAATTAGAAAGATTTCACTTGATATTTATCGTGGTGAAACAATTGCAATTGTTGGTGAATCTGGTTCTGGTAAATCAGTATTTACAAAAACCTTAACAGGTATGCTTGAAGAAAACGGCCGCGTTAGTGGTGGCACAATTATGTATGATGGTATGGATTTAAGCAAATTCACCACAAATAAAGAATGGTTAAAGATTCGTGGAAGACGTATTGCTACAGTTTTCCAAGATCCTATGACATCATTAAACCCATTAAGAAAAATTGGTAGTCAAATTACTGAAGTCATTCGTTTACACCGTACATTAAATAAAGAATTAGTTGAGCAAGAAATGGCTGCAATTGATGAAAAATATCAAGAACAATTAGCATCTGCCGCTGATAATAAAGAAGAATTAGCTAACATTAATGCTTCTATTAATGAAGAAAAGGCCGCTAAAATGGTTGAGTTAGAAGAAAAATATCCTGGTTTAAGTGCCAGTGCTAGTAAAAAAGAAGCTATTAGATTACTTCAAAAAGTAGGTATTAAAGACGCAGAAAAGCGTTTTAATGACTATCCATTCCAATATTCTGGTGGTATGAGACAAAGAGTAGTTATCGCTATTGCCTTAGCATGTGCCCCAGATATCTTAATTTGTGATGAACCTACAACTGCTCTTGACGTAACAATTCAAGCTCAAATTCTCCAATTAATTAAAGATTTAAAGAAAGAATTTGGTTTTACTGTTATATTTATTACTCACGACTTAGGTGTTGTTGCTGAAGTCGCTGATAGAGTCGCTGTTATGTATGCAGGACAAATCGTTGAACACGGTACTGCTGATGATATTTATTATGATCCAAGACATCCATATACTTGGGCATTATTATCATCCTTACCTCAATTAGGTGAAAAAGGAGAAAACCTTTATTCTATTACTGGTACACCTCCTTCATTATTTAATGAAATTGTTGGAGATGCTTTTGCTCCACGTAATCCATATGCTTTACAAATTGACTTTGTTAAAGAACCACCAATGTTCCAAGTTAGTGAAACTCACTACGCAAAATCTTGGTTATGTGATCCACGTGCTCCAAAAATGGAAAGACCAGCAATTATTGGTGAAATTAGTGAACGTGTCGCTAAGAAATACGGTCATGGAGGTAATAACTAATGAGTAAGAATGCTAATAAATATTCAGTAGATAGATACAATATTTACAAATATACCACCGCTGATCGTGATTATATTTTCCAAAACAGTGCTTTAAATAAAGATGGTTTCCCAGCAATCTGGCCAACTAAAAACTATTTTGGCAAACAAATTATTCTTTCATTTGTCGATGCATATATTGTTGATAAAAATAACAACAAAATTGATGATGAAATCGCAAACTTCGATATTTTCGAAGAAGATTGCTTTGATTCTAGTAAAGAAGATGCTTTAACAAAGATTAAATTTATTGATGCTTTATTAACTCCAGGAATCTTTGTTAAAGGTGGCGTTTATTATAAAGGCCAATATTTTGTTAATAAAATGAACAAAAATAAGGCTAACTTCTTCATGAAGAGTTTCTTTAATTCCTACTTCCATTTAGAAGATGGTGAATTAATTCTTAAATATTTCTTTGATGGCGCCGCAGGTAGAATTAACTACTGGCCAATGAAGAAAAAAGATGGTGGAAAGGTTGTATTTTCCGCTGTTAATGCTACTATTTGTGGCAAAAATGAAAAAGTTGGCGAAGATGCCATTAAACATAACTTTGATGTTAATTTTAATGAACATTTAGATGTTACTACTAAAGAAGGTAGAGAAAAATATGATGTCATTAGAAGCATTTTAAGTGGTGATAAAAAAGTCGAAGGCTTCTATTATAAAGGTGAAATTTTACCATCTAATTTAGATACTAAATTTAAATTATATTTAGAAAAAGCATTCGTTAAGAGAAACTTAAGAGTTGAAGATAGAGATGTTCTTTTAACTGACATCACTAAATGTAAAGATGGATACCCATTATTCTGGCCATCATTTAATAAAAATGGTGATGAAATCTGTATCAGTGTTGTAAACGCTGGTGGCGAATTAGTTATTGATCCAAAATATTCTAACTTTGATATTATTGTTGATCCTAACTTTGATATTTCTAATGAAGAAAATAGCACAAAGATTGATATTGTTAGAGCTTTATTATCTAAAAATTCAAAAATCTCTGGTGCTTTATACCTTGATAGTGTATTAATTCCAGGAAATTGTAGTGATGATGAAATCTTCCATCGTCGTGACAAGATTGAAAGAGCATTAAAGATTTATTTAACTGGTAATAGTGATTTCCAAGAAGTTTCTAAGAAATATACAGTTGAAGATAGAGAACAAATCTTAAATATCTCTCCTTTATATTATGATTATTACCCAGGAAACTTAATTAAAGTTCCTTCCGCAGATTTAACTTATAAACAAGAACCATATTTCGTTAAATTAGATAACGTTAATATTACTGATGAAAATGGTTTATATAAGTTTGATAAATCAGTTTATGAAGTCTTTGCTACTGCAGAAGATTTTACAAACTCTCCATTATTTAAGGAAATTGTCCAAGGTTTATTTAATCCAAATAATCATGTTCGTGGTGGTTTATTCTATCAAGGCAAGAATATTGCTAACAAAAAGCCATCTGGCAGTTTCTTAGAATTAATTAAATCTAAATATAGTGAATCTGATATTGAAGCTTTCTCATTCGCTAGTGAACATGATATTTATCATTTTGAATATGATAAGAAGAGCAAAATGCCAGAAGTCTGGCCAACAAAAGATAAAAATGGCAGAAATGTCTTATTATCAGTTGTTGATAGTGATGTCTTCTTCAAAGTTGGTAGACATACAGTAAAAGCTGTCGTTAATTCTAACTTTGATATTTATGAAGGTGAAACATTTGGTTTAGTAGGTGAATCTGGTAGTGGTAAGACCACAATTTCTAGAGCCATCTTAAAAATTAATAAACTTACTAAAGGTGGCATTTATTTTAAAGGTAGATTAATCTCCAAAAAACTTAAGAAATACCGTTTATCTTATGTGAGAAAGAATATCCAAATGATCTTCCAAGATCCTGCTGCTAGCTTAAATGAAAGAGCTAACGTTGACTACATCGTTAGTGAAGGTTTATATAACTTCAAATTATTTAAGTCTAAAGAAGAAAGACAAACAAAAGTCGTTAATATGTTAGGTAATGTTGGTTTATTACCAGAACACTTATCAAGATATCCACACGAATTCTCTGGTGGACAAAGACAACGTATTGGTATTGCTAGAGCATTAATTGTTGAACCACAATTAATCTTAGCGGATGAACCAATCTCTGCTCTTGACGTTTCTATTCGTGCTCAAGTTCTTAACTTATTAAAGAAATTACAAAATCAACAAAATCTTACATACTTATTCATCGCACACGATTTAAGTATTATTAGATATATTTCTGACCGTATTGCAGTTATGCATCAAGGTTATATTGTTGAACTTGGTAATGCTGAAGAAATTTATAATAATCCTCTTCACCCATACACCAAGAGCTTATTAACCGCTATTCCTCAACCAGATCCAAGAAGTAAAGATTCTCGTGTTAGAATTCCATATAATAAAGGTGATTTAGATTACGGAACATGCTATTGGAAAGATTTTGGTAACGGACACTATGTGTTAGTTAATGAAACTTTAGATAACGAAATTACTGATTCTTTAAAAAAATAATAAACAATGATTGGCGATCACAAGATAGTAGAAAGAAAAGACGCAAATGAGCCTAACAAACCATTATCAATGGTTGGTTGGGCTATTATTTATTCTTGCGTGTTAATTATTCCAGGAATTATTGGATTAATTTTATTTTTAACTCTTCAAGATTTCACTTATTTTGAAATCATTTACGCAATAGTGGGTGTTGTAACATTAATTGCTATGATGTTTCGTATTAGAGCAAGAGACTCCCATAACGTTAAAACTAAGAAAATGGTTAAAGAAGATACTCATACCCCTGAATATATTGCATTTTTCCAATCTCAAGTTAAAATTTGTATTCTTGGATTAGCGTGTTTCTTTGTTGCAGGAATATTCTTCATTATTTATATTCTTAATTTTTAATAAATTGTTTTGCTATTTTTTAACAAATTGATATATACTTTTAGACAAATAGGAAGAAAGATTATGAAATTAACATTAAAAAACATTACCAATAATCTTTATTACTACTATTACTATTGTTAGTAGTTTCCTACTTTTATTTTGGTGGGAAACTAAAAGTTGAACACCAATAGTTGTAGTCCTTGGTGTTCAATTGAATGCTTAAGGATTTTTTATTTAAAAAGGAGAGGAAAATTATGATTAGTAAAAAATTAAAACTTAGCTCATTACTTGTTGCAGGAATGTTTATCTGTTCATCCTGTGGAGGTAGTCAAAGAGTGGATATGTCCAAATGGACATTTACTCCAAAAAATGAAAACATGATCAACATTGGTATTCTTTTACCAGTTGAACATAACGCATTAGAAAGCGCAAAGAATGGATTTATTGATGAACTTGCCTCTAAAGGTTATACAGTTGGCGATAATATTTCAATTAATTACAAAAATGCTAATGGTAGTGATTCTGATTTAAATATATTTGCTAAAGATTTAATTTCTTCTTGCGATATTACATTAGGTGTTGGCACTTCAAGTGCTCAATCTTTATACTCACAAAGTGTTAACTTAGGCATTTACAATCCAATTTTATTCACTGCAGTTACTGATGCAGTTAGTGGCCAATTAGTGGATAGCAATGAAAATCCTGGTCAATATGTTACCGGTACAAGTGATGATAACCCTGTTGAGGCTCAAATTTCTTTAATCAAAGAAGCTTTACCAGAAGCTCAAAATGTTGGTATTTTCTACACACAAAGTGAAATTAACTCCAAGATTCAAGCAGATAAAGCTGCTGCTAAAATTAGTGAACTTGGTATGAACCCAGTTATTAAAACATGTATGGGTACAACTGATTTAGTCGCTAATATTCAATCATTAGCAAGCCAAGTTGATGCTATTTACATTCCAACTGATAATAACTGCGCAAGCAATATGAACTCTATTGCCGCTAATAGTGGCAACAAACTCTTATTAGTAGGTGAAGAAAACCTTCTTACCAGTGGTGGACACTTAACATTAAGTGTTGATTACACAAATTTAGGTAAAAAGACCGCTGATATCGCTGTAGATATTATTACAAAAGTTAAAAAACCAAATGAAATTGCTGTAGAAACAATGTCTGAAGCAGAATGTGTATTAAAATACTCTTCAAATAACTGTGCTTCTTCTTCAATTTCTTTACCACAATCAATTCTTGATCGTGCAACCAATATCGACGAATAATTAAGTTTATGCCAGAATTTGTAGAAGTTATCTTAAATATCTTAACTAGTGGCTTACCTTGTGCAGTATTAGCCTTAGGTATTTTCGTAACTTTTACTTTACTTGATTTTCCAGATATGACCGCTGAAGGTAGTTTCCTTATTGGTGGCGCATTATGTCTATCATTAATTAAAGTAGGATGTAATGCTTTCTTAGCTGCTCCTGTAGGAGCCCTTGGCGGAGCAGTGTGTGGTTTAATCACAGCATTTCTTCATACAAAACTTAAAATTCCTAAATTGCTCTCTGGCATTATTACCATGACCGCAACTACTTCTTTAGCTATGGTTATCATGGGCATTAGCAGTGCTAACAACTTTGAAAACTTAGTTACTTTGTCTGTTAAAGACATAACTGTATATCAATATTTCTATATTTCTGGTGCTCCAATGTTTAATCCTGTAATTGAAGCATCAGTTATGCTTGTTATCGTAGTCGCTATTATTTTAGTTATCTATTTCTTCTTTGGTACAGAATATGGAATGGCTATTAGAGCAGTAGGAATTAATGAAAAAATGTCAAAAGCCCAAGGAATCAATAGTGATTTATGCATTATTGTTGGTGTTACTATTTCTAACTTCTTAATTGCTTTAGCTGGCGCTTTATATGCTATGGATGCAAGAAGCATGGAACTTAAGAGTGCATCTGGATTCCTTGTTGTAGGATTGGCTTCTATCTTAATTGGCCAAGCTATATTTGGTAGAAGATCATTCAAAAACTCAATTATTTCTATCACATTAGGCGCAATTATTTATTATGTAATTATTGTTGTGGCTATTAGAGTTGGCTTCCCAACTGAACTTAAATATTTGTTATACGCTATTCTTATTACAATTGCCTTATGTGTGCCATTTATTAAAAAATTCTTTAAATGGCTTATTAAAAAATTAACAAGAAAGGAGAATGTGTCAAATGCTTAAATTAGAACATATTTATAAGTCATTCCCTATTCCAGGTGAAAAAGACGCTAAAAATGTCATATTTGATGATTTTTCCTTTGAATTAAAAGACCATGAATTTATTACTGTTATTGGTGGTAATGGTAGTGGTAAATCTACATTATTAAATATCATCAGTGGTGCTTTACTTCCTGATCAAGGAAAAATATCTATTGATGACATCGACGTCACTAAAATGAATGAACATAAACGCGCTAAATATATTGGCCGTGTATTCCAAGACCCAATGATTGGTACCTGTGGAGATATGAGTGTTATTGAAAATCTTGAACTTGCATATCGTCGTGGTAAACGCCATTCATTACGTTGGGGATTTAAGAAAGAAAATAAGCAATTATTCATTGAAAAACTTAAACAATTTAACCTTGGATTAGAGGATAGATTAAATCAAAAAGTAGGGCTTCTCTCTGGTGGACAAAGACAAGCATTAACTTTGTTAATGGCAACATTACAAAAACCAAGTTTCTTACTTCTTGATGAACATACCGCTGCTCTTGATCCAGGTACTAGTAAGAAAGTTATGGATATTACTAGTAAAATGGTAGAAGAAAACAATTTAACTACCATTATGATTACTCATAAAATGAGTGACGCTATTAAATATGGCACTCGTTTAATTATGATTAATCGTGGCAAAATTGTCTTGGATTTAAATGAGGAAAAAAAGAAGAAATTAACCCCAGAACAACTCCACAAATTGTTCGCTGATATCCAAGATCAATCATTTGAAGTAAAACTTTAATATTCTTTTACTTGTAAAAGATTATTTTAGATATAAACTATATATAATTATGTTATTCGGAAAATACATTAATCGTTACTATAAAAAATACGCAATATTACTCATAATTGGAGTTATTGCGCTTTTATCAGTTGACTGGTTAAACTTATACATTCCTGAATATATTGGTAAGATTGTTGATCTTATTCAATATCCTGCCCATAGTGTTTCTGGTAATCCTACATTGGATATTATTCAGTCTGCTCTTTTTATTCTTTTATTTGGCTTTGGTGTAGCTGCTGGTAGAGTTATCTGGAGATTAACTTTATTAAATGCTTCAAATAGAGTTGAAGCTGATTTACGTTACCAAATGTTCTTAAAGGCTGAAAGATTATCAGTTACTTATTACCATGACAATAAAGTTGGTAATATTATGTCTTGGTTTACCACAGACTTAGAAACCATTGAAGAATACTTTGGTTTTGGTACTGTTATGCTTGTTGATGGTATTTTCGCTACAGCGTTCGCCATTATTAAAATGGTGGGAGTTGATTGGAAATTAACTCTCATTGCTCTAATTCCATTACTTTTAATTATTGTTTGGGGATTCTTTGTTGAGAAATTCATGTCCGCTAAATGGGAACACCGTCAAAAAGTTTATGATCACTTATACGACTATGCCCAAGAAAACTTCACTGGTATTAGAGTTATTAAGGCTTTCGTTAAAGAAGCACATAGTATTGTTACATT
Source organism: Bacilli bacterium (assembly GCA_045601085.1). Classification (GTDB taxonomy): domain Bacteria; phylum Bacillota_I; class Bacilli_A; order RFN20; family CAG-826; genus JAZRZD01. The sequence goes on from JAZRZD010000022.1 coordinate 13,161, forward strand.
TGGTAGAGTTGCTAGAAAAAATACAGATGCAAATATCTCATTTGTTAGATTATCCGTTATTTTTGATGTTCTTATTGAAGTTATGATCTCAGTAATGTTTGCTACTATTTTAGCTTTAGGTAGCTGGTTCGTAGTGGCAAATGCACAAGGTAACCCAATTATTTTGTTTGGCTATGAAATTAATTTAGAGGCTTCTACATTAGTTGAATTTATTGGTTATATTGATTATATCATTTGGCCACTTATCGCTATGGGTCAAGTTGTCAGTATGTATGCAAGAAGTAAGACATCTTTAGGTAGAATTACTAATTACTTAGATACTCCTGAAGATATTAAAAACCCTGAAAGTGCATTTGTTTTAAAAGATGTTAAAGGTAAAATCGAATACCGTCACTTCTCATTTAAATACCCACACACAGATGTCGATGCCCTTCACGATGTTAACTTAGTTATCGAAGCAGGCGAAACAATTGGCGTTGTTGGTAAAATTGGATGTGGTAAAACCACATTAGTTAACTCACTATTAAGATTATATAACGTCTATAATGGCACAATCTTTATTGATGGAATTGATATTATGAAAGCTAACATTCAAAGTGTTAGAGACGCAATTGGTTATGTTCCACAAGATAACTTCTTATTTAGTGACACAATTGGTAACAACATTTCTTTAGCAGATAAAGAACTTGATTATAAGAAGAAGAAAGAAGCAGCAAGCTTTGCCGCTGTCAGTGATAATATTGATCATTTTGAAAAAGGTTATGAAACAGTAACTGGTGAAAGAGGTGTTTCCCTTTCTGGTGGTCAAAAACAAAGAATTTCTATTGCTAGAGCATACGCAAAAGATGCTCCAATTATGATTTTAGATGACTCTGTTAGTGCTGTTGACCTTTCAACAGAAGAAACAATTCTTGATAATATCAAGAAATATCGTAATGGTAAGACCACAATCTTAATTGCTAGTAGAGTTTCCACAGTTAAGGATTTAGATAAGATTATTGTTATTAATGAAGGCAAAATTGAAGCCTTTGGTACGCATAAAGAACTTGTTAAATGTTCACCAACTTACCAAAAGATGGTGTATTTACAAAAATTAGAAAAAGAAGTGGAGGCAGCTTAAGATGGAAAACGAAGAAATTGACCGCCTTAAGGGTGATAAACATATTCCTGCCGGACAACTTATAAAAAGATTACTCCATTACATCAAACCAGAATGGAAAAGATTTTTATTTGCTGCAATTCTTATTTTAATTAATATTGCATTTGACACAATTACCCCATTATTTGTTGGTGAAATAACTAATACTTTAACACATTTAAGTGATTATCCTGAGCCATTACAAATGGTCTTGTTATTTGCAATTGGTTATGGTGTTATTGGGATTTGCAACCAAATATTCTTGTATTTTGAAGCAATGTTATTACAAAAAGCTGGACAAGAGATTATTTATAATCTCCGTATGGAAGTTTTTACCCATATTGAAAATATGTCACAAAATCAATTTAATGAAATGCCTGTTGGTAGCTTAGTAACTCGTGTTGCTAACTATACCACATCTTTAAGTGACTTATTTACTAACGTTATTGTTAATCTTGTTAGAAACGCATTAACCGTAATTGGTGTTTATGCAATTATGGTTTATTTATCACCACTTTTATCACTTATTTTATTAGGTATTGTTATTGTTGTTTTCTTAATTAGTGTTTTCTTTAGAGGATTAGTTAAGAAAATTTTCAGAGTTGAAAGAAAACAAATTAGTGAACTTAATGCTTACTTAAATGAAAACCTTTCTGGTATGAAAATTACCCAAATATTTAACCAAGAAAAACGTAAAGAGTTAGATTTCTTAGATAAAAACGATACTTTAAGAAAAACTAGATTTAAGATTCAAATCGCATTTGGTATTTATCGTCCACTTATCTCATTCTTATATTTTGGTGCTTTAGCAGTGACATTCATCTGTGGTATTCAAGACTGGATTGTATTTAGTGTTGAAAAAGCTGGTGCATTAGTAAGCTTCTATTTATACTTATCTAGATTCTTCCAACCAATTCAAAATATCGCTGATCAATTAACTAATATTCAAAAAGCAACATCTGCAAGTGAAAGATTATTTAATTTACTTGATGTTTTACCACAAGTTTTGGATAAAGAAGGCGCTGAAGAAGTTACTCACTTTGAAGGCAAAATCGAATTTAAACATGTTTGGTTTGCTTATAGTGGTGAAAACTGGATCTTAAAAGATGTTAGCTTTGTCATTAATCCAAAAGAAACAGCAGCATTTGTTGGTGCTACTGGTGCTGGCAAAACAACAATTCTTTCATTAATTGTGCGTAACCATGAAATTCAAAAAGGTCAAATCTTGATTGATGATAAGGATATTACCACAATGAAAGTTGAATCTATCCGTAAATTAGTGGGACAAATGATGCAAGATGTCTTCTTATTTACAGGTAGTATTAGAACTAATATTACTCTTCATGATGATTCTTATTCTGATGAAGATGTTATTGCAGCATGTGAATATGTAAATGCTGATAGCTTTATTAATAAATTACCTAAAGGTATTAAAGAAGAAGTTATTGAAAGAGGTGAGAACTTCTCACAAGGACAAAGACAACTTCTTTCCTTCGCTAGAACAGTTTTACATAAACCTCAAATCTTAATTCTTGATGAAGCTACTGCTAATATTGATACTGAAACTGAAGTATTAATTCAACAATCATTAGAAAAGATGAAATCTATCGGCACAATGTTAGTAGTTGCACATAGATTATCTACAATTCAAAAAGCAGATCAAATCTTTGTATTACAAAATGGTGTTATCATGGAGCATGGTAATCACCAAGAACTCCTTAAACAAAAAGGTCAATACTTCAAGTTATATCAATTACAATTTGAAGAAAATTAAAATAGGGCATGTCCCTATTTTTTTATATATTGATTAAATTCTTGAACAGAGAAAGCTTTAATTCTTGGTTGAACAAAATCTTTCTTGTTATTTGTTACAATGCAATCAAGCATTGCAGACTCAGCAGAACAACTTAATAAATAATCTTCAAAATCTTTTTCATATTCAAATAATGTATTAATTGCGTCATCTGCTTCTATAGGCACTATTTTAGTAACAAGACCATATACTTTGTTTAAAATACGTTTTACTTCATCTACATTGTGAATGGACTTTCTAATAACATATTCGATATCTCGAAAAGACATTGCAGAAATATACATTTCATGTCTTTGCTCTTTACAATTGTTGATAAAGTTTACATCATCTTGATAATATGGCTCTCTTTTTAAAATTAAATCAATAAAAACATTTGTGTCTACGAGAATTCTCATCTTTTCATTTCTCTTTCATCAAGGGCTTTTTCGTAATCATAATCCGTTACAGAGCCACAAATGCTTAAAAAATCATCATATTTATCTTTTTTAGGATTAGTTAAGAGAGTGATTGGTTTACCATTACTTGTAATCAAAACATCTTCTGTTAGAGAAAGATGCATATATTTACTTAAGTTCTTTTTAAATTCTGTTGCTGTAATTGTGCGCATAGTAATACCTCTATGTACACTCTAACAAAATAATCGTACGAAATAAATAATAAAAGGTGCGATAATCTTTTTATTTTTTTCATTTCTAATTATTGAATTCTTATTATTATCTATGATAATATAAAACCAAATTTGGACTATATGCCCAACAGGAGGAAAGAAAATGAAAAATATCGATTTAACAAAATACGGTATTACTGGAACAACTGAGGTTGTTTACAATCCTTCTTACGAACTTCTTTTTAATGAAGAAACTCGCAATGATTTAGAAGGATATGAAAAGGGACAAGTTACTGAATTAGGTGCAGTTAATGTTATGACTGGTATCTATACAGGTAGATCCCCAAAAGACAAATTCATCGTTATGGATGAAAATAGCAATGACACTGTTTGGTGGACAAGTGAAGGTTATAAAAATGATAACCATCCAGCATCCCAAGAAGCTTGGAAAGCAGTAAAAGAAATTGCTATTAATGAATTATCAAATAAGAGATTATTCGTCGTTGATGCATTCTGTGGTGCTAATGCAGATACCAGAATGGCAGTTAGATTCATCGTTGAAGTTGCTTGGCAAGCACATTTCATTAAGAACATGTTTATTCAACCAACAGCAGATGAACTTGAAAACTTTGAACCAGACTTTGTAGTTTATAATGCTTCTAAAGCAAAAGTTACAAATTACAAAGAATTAGGCTTAAATAGTGAAACCGCAGTAGTGTTCAACATTACATCAAGAGAACAAGTCATTATCAACACCTGGTACGGTGGAGAAATGAAAAAAGGTATGTTCTCCATGATGAACTACTACTTACCACTTAAAGGTATGGCAAGCATGCACTGCTCTGCTAATACTGATATGAATGGTGAAAACACCGCAATCTTCTTTGGTTTATCAGGTACAGGTAAAACAACATTATCAACTGATCCAAAAAGATTATTAATCGGTGATGATGAACACGGTTGGGATGACAACGGTGTCTTCAACTTCGAAGGTGGTTGCTATGCAAAAGTTATTAAATTAGACAAAGAAAGCGAACCAGATATTTATAACGCTATCAAACGTAATGCTTTACTTGAAAACGTTACAGTTGATGCCTCTGGCAAGATTGACTTTGATGATAAGAGTGTCACAGAAAATACTCGTGTTTCTTATCCAATTAATCATATTAATAATATTGTTAAACCAATTAGTAGTGCTCCAGCCGCTAAGAACGTTATCTTCTTAAGTGCTGATGCATTTGGTGTTTTACCTCCAGTATCTATTCTTACTCCTGAACAAACACAATATTACTTCTTAAGCGGATTCACCGCTAAACTCGCTGGTACTGAAAGAGGTATCACCGAACCAACTCCAACATTCTCAGCATGCTTTGGACAAGCATTCCTTGAATTACATCCAACAAAATACGCTGAAGAATTAGTAAAGAAAATGCAAGCCAGTGGTGCTAAAGCATATTTAGTCAATACTGGATGGAATGGTACAGGAAAACGTATTTCCATTAAAGATACACGTGGCATTATCGACGCTATCTTAGATGGTTCAATCAATAACGCTCCTACAAAGAAAATTCCACACTTCGATTTAGAAGTTCCAACAGCTCTTCCAGGAGTTGATCCAAACATCTTAGATCCAAGAGATACATACGCTGATAAAGCAAATTGGGAATCAAAAGCTCTTGATTTAGCTAATAGATTTATTAATAACTTCAAGAAATACGAAACTAATGACGCTGGTAAAGCTCTTGTTAAAGCTGGACCAAAATTATAATTTAGGTAAAAAATATGGGAATCAAAATTGTTGATACTACATGTAGAGATGCCCATCAATCGTTATTCGCTACAAGAATGACGACAGAAGAAGTTCTTTCAATTTGTAAAGAGATCGATAAAGCAGGCTTCTATGCTTTAGAAGTCTGGGGCGGTGCTACATTTGATAGCTGTCTTCGTTTCTTAAATGAAGATCCATGGGAAAGATTACGTTTAATCCGTAAAGCTTGCCCAAACACTAAATTACAAATGCTCTTCAGAGGACAAAACATTTTAGGATATCGTCATTATTCTGATGATGTCGTTGATATGTTCTGTAAGAAGAGTATTGAAAATGGTATTGATATCATCCGTGTATTTGATGCTTTAAATGATATCCGTAACTTACGTCAAGCAGTTGTTTCCACTAAAAAATACGGTGGCTTATGTCAAATTGCATTAAGTTATACAACTTCTCCAGTCCATACAGTTACTTATTACGCTAACCTTGCTAAAGAAATTGAAAAGTTAGGTGCTGATAGTATTTGTATTAAGGATATGGCAGGTGTATTAACTCCAAATGATGCCACTGAACTTATTAGTGCATTAAAGAAGTCTACTAAACTTCCTATTGAATTACATTCACACTGTACTGGTGGTATTTGTGAAATGACATATACTGCCGCTATTGAAGCAGGTGTTGATATTATTGACTGTTCAATTGCTCCATTATCAAATGGTACTGGTCAACCAGCAGTTCAATCATTCATGACCTCTTTAAAAGGTACAAAATATGATCCAGAAATTGATGAAAAGTGTATTCACGCTGTTGAACCAATTTGTGAAAAGATTAAAGCTAAATATTTAGCTAATGGCAAACTTAATCCAAAAGCATTAAGTGTTAACCCAAACATCTTACAATATCAAGTTCCAGGTGGTATGTTATCTAACTTAATGAATCAACTTAAGGAACAAAACGCTATGGATAAATATGAAGAAGTTCTTCGTGAAGTTCCACGTGTTAGAAAAGATTTAGGATATCCACCTTTAGTTACTCCATTATCTCAAATGGTTGGTACACAAAGTGTACTTAATGTCATTAGTGGTCAACGTTATAAAATGGTTGCTAAAGAAATTAAAGACTATTGTCATGGTAAATATGGCGCATGGCCTGCACCTGTTGATCCTGAAATCTTAAAAAGTATTGTTGGGGATGATGAAATTATTAAATGTCGTCCAGCTGACTTATTAGAACCTGAATTTGAAGGTTTAAAAGAAAAATACAAAGACATCGCCAAGAGTGATGAAGATGTTCTCTCATTAGCATTATTTGAAGCAGTTGCTAAAGAATTCTTTGCAAAAAGAGATCATAAAGAAGAAGACGAAGTTGTTGAATTCAACTTATACATTTAAGGAGACCGAATATGTATATATTTTCAATCTTAGATGGTAGCGCAATGTATGACTGGGCCAATAGCGCAATTGCCGCTGTTGTTTCTATAGTCTTAGTATTTGTGGTTTTATTAATCATTATTGGTATTACTTATCTCATTTTCAAAATGCTTGGCTTATTCGAAATGAAAAAAGAAATCGATAAAGCTAACAATAGCAAAAACGCTGCAATTCCAGTAAATAATGAAGGTTCTGCAGTGAAATTCGATGAAAATGATGAAGATATGGTTGCAGCAGTTTTAGTGGCTACAATTGATTATCAAAACGAAATTAAGAAAGATGTTAAGTTAGTAAGCATAAAGGAGATTAAATAATTATGAAAACTTACAAAGTAAAAGTTAACGGCAAAAGTTACGAAGTCGTTTTAGAAGCAGTTGGTGAAACTGCTAGTGCCCCAGCTCCAGCTGCAGCTCCTGCTCCAGCCGCTGCTCCAGCAAAAGCTACTGGTGAAGGCGTTAAAGCTCCTATCGGCGGTAAATTACTCAAGATTAATGTAAAAGTCGGTGATGTTGTCAAAAAAGGCGACGTTGTTGCTATTATTGAAGCCATGAAACTTGAAAATGAAGTTCCATCTCCAGAAGCTGGCACAGTTAAATCAATCTGCGCTAAAGCTGGTGATGCCGTCAACAATGGCGATTTAATTATTGAACTTGCCTAATGGTCGACATTTGGGGACTTATAGGTAAATTCTTTGAAACAAGCGGAATCGCACAGTTCTTCACAGAAGGCGGGTGGATGAACTTTGTCATGATTCTTGTTGGTATTACATTTTTAGTACTAGCACTTGTATTCAAATTCGAGCCTTATTTATTAATACCTATTTCAATAGGTATAATCTTAACAAACATTCCTGGTGCAAGCATGTTTACCAAAACTGGTATAGGTGCTTTAACCGAAGGAGGACCAGTTATTTCACTTCTTGAAAATGGTAAGCTTACTCAAGCTGCCATTGATGGTGGTTTAACGTTGGATAATGTTTATAGCCATATTTCAGATTATCAATATTCTGGTTTATTAGGTTATATGTATTACGGGGTTAAATATGAAATCTATCCATGCTTAATTTTCTTAGGTATTGGTGCTACAACTGACTTTGGCCCTATGATTTCTAATAAGAAAACCATGTTATTAGGTGCTGCTGCACAAATTGGTATTTTCGCAGCATTCTTCATTGCTATTGCCTGTGGATTTAACGGATTTGAAGCCGCTTCTATTGGTATTATTGGTGGTGCTGATGGGCCTACAGCAATTCTTGTTTCTACAAAAATGTTACAAGCATCTGCTACTATTGCAGAAAAATCCACAAGCCTTGGATTACAAGCTCCTATCGCTTTAGCAGCTTATTCCTACATGGCTTTAGTTCCAGTTATCTTTAGACCAATTATTAGAATATTTACCACTAAAAAGGAAAGAATGATTAAAATGGAACAAGCTCGTCCAGTTAGCAAAACTGAAAAGATCTTATTCCCAATCATTGTAATGATTGTTGTTTCCTTGATTGTTCCAAGTGCTGCTCCATTAATTGGTTGCTTAATGCTTGGTAATTTAATTAAAGAATGTGGTTTAGTTCCTAACTTAGTTAATACAGTTAGTAACGCATTATTATACATTTGTAGTATTGCTTTAGGTTTATCTGTTGGTGCTACTGCTCAAGGATACGCCTTCTTAACACTTCAAACATTAATGATCTTTGGTTTAGGTATTGGCGCATTTATTCTTGCTGCTATATCAGGACTTCTTGCTGGTAAGCTCATGTGTGTATTAACACATGGTAAAGTTAATCCAATGATTGGTATTGCTGGCGTTAGTGCTGTTCCAATGGCTGCTAGAGTCGTTCACCAAGAAGGATTAAGAGAAGATCCAAGTAACTTCTTATTAATGCATGCTATGGGGCCAAATGTCTCTGGTGTTATCGGAAGTGCTATTGCTGCCGGTATCTTAATGGCATTATTCTTATAGGATGAAGTTTTCAAAATTTAAAAAATATTATCATGTTAAAGAGGTCGATTCGACCTCTTTAATGTTAAAAAGACACATTTCAGAAGTTAAAAACTTAACTTTTTTAAGTGCAGATTACCAAACTTCTGGTAGAGGAAGAACTGGTCATATTTGGGAGAGTAAAGATAAAGAAAATTTACTCTTTTCTTTTGTTATAAAAGATAAACAAATAATTGATAATTTTAATGTTCTTTCTTTATGTTTAGCCGCATCAATATATAAAGTATTAATTAACCTAAAAATTGATAACGCATCTATTAAGTGGCCTAATGATGTTTATGTAGGTGATAAGAAGATCTGTGGCATCTTAATGGAAGGTAAATTGCCTGAATATATAATTGTAGGTATAGGGCTTAATGTTAACCAATTATCATTTGGAGAATTAGCTGCTACATCTATTGCAAATGAGTTAGGTAATGCAGTTAATTTAAAATCTATTAAAAAGCAGGTTTTTAAAGAGATAATTAGAGATTTACGAGGTTTTTTAAATAATAAAGGCCATCTTATAGATATAGTAAAAGAGCACAATTATTTACTTAATAAAGATGTTAGTTATACAGTCAATAATGTTACTTATTCTGGTAAGGTTGTTGGTATAGAAAAAGATTGTTCCCTTATAGTTAGTAAAGGAAATAATCTAGAATATATCGATTGTGGAGAAGTTAACCTACTTAAAGATTAATATTGGAGTTGTAATACGTAAGAAGTCATTTCTTCTGGCGTATATTTGAAATCACTGTCGATCCATTGAACTAATACATTATAAAATCCGCCTGCAATGTAGCTTACTGTGAGCGGATTTTTTGTTATAAATTGAATTTCTTGTTTGTCTAATTTATTGAATAAGAAAGACACATATGATTTAAATGAATCAAGTAAGATGCTTTGTCTATTAGCAAGTCTTAACGCTTTAAGTTGTCTAGAATATTTTTTCATGATGGTAAATACTGAAAAAACAAAATCTGCACCTGTTGGGTTTTCAATTTTCATGAATTTTTCATATAGTTCTTCAAAACGTTCATCACTAAATTTGATAAATATGTCTTCAACTGAGTTATAACTACGATAAAAAGACATACGAGACACTCCAGCATCCTTACAAATTTCAGTAACAGATATATCTTCTAACTTCTTTTTTTTGAGAAGTTTGTATAGTGACAATGTAATTAAGTTTTGAGATTTTGTAATCTTAACTGGCATATTTTTATTTTATCAAATATAAGTTACAAGTGTAACAATCTAATTCATAAAACTTCATAAACTTGTCTAATAGTCTACTAACATTTATAATAATGTTATGCGCATTATTCACAGAGTTATTAGTAATGAGAAGCAATCTTCATACATCGAATTTATGAAGAATTTTGATTATGAGTTATTAGAAAGATTCATTGGTGAGAAAACAACTGATCTCCATTTGATTCAAGATGATACTACTTCATATCATAAACAATTACGTAATTTAGAAAAAGAATACTTTTCTTTAGAAAAGTTTTCTCTTATTTGGACAATTATATTAGTTGTCATCGCATTTTTATGCATTACTGCATTCTTTGTTGTGAAACTATGTCTTGGAGAAGACTTTAGTTATCCAGTTTGGTTCGCATCATTATTTGGACCAGCGTTATTATGCATTCTTCTTTCAACAGGCATTTTTATATATAAATATTTCAAAATTGTTAAAAATGTTGAACAAAACAAACAAAGACAAAATCAAATTTTAGATGAAATAAAAAAATTAAAGGAAACAAAACATGAAGAAAAAGCTCACAATTAAAAATAGTAAGTTAGATGAAGTAAGAGACACTTATACCGCTTTTGGTTTTGAAGAAACTAATTGCGAAGAAAAAAATGGTAAGACCTCTATTTCTTTTTCTTTTAATCCAAAACAAAATAAAGGAAAAGTTAAGAAGCTATATAAGCAATTTAAGAAAGTTAATCGTGCTTTTCCAATTTCTGCATGTGTGATTTTTGCCTTAGCAATTGGTGCATTAGTAGCATATTTTGTCATGGAAACATTCGAATTCCGCGATTTTATCATTGCTGGCTCAATTGCCTTATTTTTTATTGGAATAGTTTCTTTAGTTGTTTTCTTCCTTATTTTCTTCAACAAAAAGAAGTTAACTAAAGATTTGGTAGACGCTGCTGGTGATCTTTCTGGCGCTAAAATCGTTTTACCAAGAAAAAATAACATTCATCAAGACTCTGATAGTGGTTTATTAAAAGATAATTTGCTCAAAAAAGACGGGAAAGGTAAATAATGCACAAAATATTTAACACCCTTTTTTCTAAGACTTTTATATTGCTTGCATTAGTATTACTGCAACTTACTGCGGTTATCCTACTTTTTGCATTTGCAAGTGTAATCGCTCTTTGGGTCTTATTTATATTTGAACTCATTGGTATAGGAACCGCTATTTATATCATCAATTCCCATAGTGAAGTCTCATATAAATTAACATGGATATTTTTTATTTTAGTTATTCCTTCATTTGGAGTTTTCTGCTATTTGATTTTTGCAAACAAGAAGTTATCCAAGAAAAAAAGAAACAAAATAAATCAAATTAATCAAAATTTAGAAAAAGTTATCTCTAGATCATCTACAAAAGGTCAAATTCAGGAATTATCAACTGATGAAGATAGAGATGCATATACAATCGCTAATTACTTAGAAAAAAATGCAAAAATAGCAATATATAGAAACACTCACACAACATTTTTTGGATGGGGAGAAGATGCTTTCCCTATTATGCTAGAAAAATTAAGAAGTGCTAAACATTTCATTTTCATGGAATACTTCATTATTGACCAAGGCGAAATGTGGTCACAAATCCAAGAAATTTTAATAGAAAAAGCTAAAGAAGGACTTGATATTCGCTTACTTTATGATGATTTTGGTTGTTTAAAGAAGTTACCTAATAACTATGATCGTCGTCTTCGTAAATACGGAATTAAGGCATTTAGAGTTAATAAATTAAGACCAATTTTAGACGCTAAAATGAACAACAGAGACCATAGAAAAATCATGGTAATTGATGGTTGTGTTGGTTTTACAGGTGGTATCAACTTAGCGGATGAATACATCAATAGAAAAGTCCGTTTTGGTAAATGGAAAGATAATGCAATCATGCTTGAAGGAGAAGCTGTATTTGGTTTAACAAGCTTGTTCTTATCAACATATATGGTTGTTTCAAAAGAAAGTCTAGATGTTGATTATAAAGAGTTTTTACCAGAAAATTATGCCTCAGAACATCAGATTCCATTATCTATGAAAGGGTATGTCCAATGTTATGGAACTAACCCAGGTAGCCAAGAAAGTATTGGTGAAGATGTTTATATTAATTTGTGTTTAAAAGCAAAGAAATATATCTACATCGCTACCCCATATTTGATTCCTAGTGAATCAATGTTGGCGGCGATTAAATTAGCAGCCAAAAATGGTGTTCAAGTTAAACTACTTATGCCGCACATACCTGATAAGAAAACAGTCTTCAATCTTTCAAGAAGCTATTATGGAGCGCTTCTTAGAAGTGGAGTAAAAATATACGAATATATGCCAGGATTTGTTCACTCGAAAGTCTTCGTAGTGGATGGAGTCATGGCAACAGTAGGAACAGTTAATCTTGATTATCGAAGCTTGTTCTTACATTACGAGAATGGTGTGTTCTTATATAAATGTGACTCAATTAGAGATATTGAATTAGATTTTGAAACAACTCTAAACACTTCTATGGAATATACCTTATACTTATATTCAAAGAATAAATGGTATACACACTTATTCCGTTCATTCTTAAGAATCTTTGCACCGTTATTATAAAGGAGGATAAAACATGCTAAAACTTACGAATATTTGTAAACAATATAAAATTAAAGACTTAAACATTGTTAATGCTTTGCTTAATGTTTCTATTAATTTTAGAAAAAATGAATTTGTCGCGATTTTAGGTCCTTCTGGAGGTGGTAAAACCACCTTACTTAACATTATCGGTGGACTTGATAAATATACTTCTGGAGATCTTGTAATTGTTGGTAAATCCACAAAAGAGTTCTCTGATAGAGATTGGGATATTTATCGTAACCAAAGAATTGGTTTTATTTTCCAAGCATATAACTTAATTCCACATCAAACTATCTTAGAAAACGTTGAATTAGCGTTAACTATTTCTGGAGTTAGTCCAAAACAAAGAAAACAAATGGCAATGGACGCTCTTGATAAGGTTGGTCTAGAAGGAAAATATAATCGTAAACCAAATCAACTTTCTGGTGGTCAATGTCAAAGAGTTGCTATTGCTAGAGCATTAGTTAATAATCCAGAAATCCTTTTAGCGGATGAACCAACTGGTGCATTAGACACTAAAACCAGTAAGCAAATCATGGATCTTATTAAGGAAGTATCTAATGATAGACTAGTCATTATGGTTACTCATAACCCTGAACTTGCAGAAGCATATTCAGATAGAATTATTAATCTTAAAGATGGTGAAGTTGAACACGACTCTAATCCATATTCCGATGAAGAAGAAGCTCAAGAAATTTGTGCTTTAGATGAAAATACTGTAAATAAAACATCAAAGGCAAAAATGTCTTTCTTTGCTGCTTTAAAGTTATCTTTTACTAACTTATTATCCAAGTTTAAGAGAACTTTCTTAGTTGCTATTGCATCTAGTATCGGAATTATCGGTGTTAGTGCAGTATTATCTGTTAGTTTTGGAGTTAGAGGATATATCGACTCTATGCAAGATGATATGTTATCTAGTTATCCAATTCAAATTGCCGAAGAAAGTGTTGATTATACTTCTTTAATTTCTGGTTTAAGTAGCTGGAATGGTGGAGAAATCGCTGATTTTGATATTACCAGTAAAATTGGAATGGATTCCATGATTGACTACTTAATGAATAAATACACTGATGTGACTAGTGTTAAGACAAATAACATTACTAGCACACTTGTGTCTTATATAAATCAATTAGAAGATACAAACGCTGTCAGTGCATTCCAATATAATTATGGCATTGATGTTACTAACAACATCTTCTGTGAATGGAAAAAGAATGAATCATCTGATTCTAGTTTTGTCTCATTAAATGGTTTAACTCAAAAATATATTGCAGAACTAAAAACCGTTCAAGGCTTCTCTGATTATGCAAGTTATGTAGATTTATTTACTGACTTCATGCAAGAAATGCCAGGAGATAAGGATTATATCCTTTCTCAATATGATTTATTAGGTAATTCTCAATTTGCTAAAGATGAAAATGACATCATGTTAGTAGTGGACGCAAATCAAACATTAACTGATCTCCGTTTAGCCCAAATGGGATATTACACTCAAAAAGAGTTCTTAAATATTGCTAGACGTGTAATTCTTCAAAATGAATACAAAAAACAACTCAATGATGGAGTTATTTCTAAAGAAGAATATGAAGAAAAATGCGCTGAACTTGATAGGACATATGCATATCCACGCACCTTTGCTTTTGAGGACTTAATTGGCAGTGAATTATATTATTTCCCACAAAAAACCTTATATTCTTATTCAACTGTTAACATTACCACTGAAAGAGAAACTTCAATTGTTGCTATTGATTCAACTTCTGGAATTACATATTTAACATATAATTCTGATAGAGATATGATGACAGGTCTATCTTTCTCATTCGCTAGTGGTTCATACGATGTCATCACAATGAGAAGAACTACCCCAGTACCAAATGCAACTGGATTAAAGATGATTGAAGGCACTTGGGAAGGTAATTTCTACTTTGAAAGTGGTGAAGTTAATGTTCTTCCTGATGGAGAAGGTGGCGAATTTGCTATGTTAAGTAATGCAAAAGGTGGAAAAGATGCCTCTCATGCAGTCGCCCTTCCTTCAACAACTAGAGCAACCAGTAAAGACGTAACCACTGAAAACACAGGATATAATTATCCTGCTCACGCAAAAGAAGAATGGCTTGCCCATCCTGAATTATATGGTGGCACTAAAATGAAAGTTAGTGGTATTTTAAAACCAAAAGATACTACTAAATTTGGTTGTTTAACTAGAGGTATTTATTACACCAAAGACTTAGCGGATAAATATATTGAAGACGCTAATGATGTTAATAACCCAATTATTACTAATTCAGAACACGGATTTAAAGCTTATATTGGTAGTGAAGAAGAAAAATCCGCTCCATTTAACGCTTTTGTTACTTTCCCTTACACTGATTTCTCTACTGATGGAGATGTTGGAGTGGAAAGAGATGATGGCTTTGCCACTGCATTAAATGGTGATTTAGGTAATTCTTTCTCACAATTATTCTCTTCTTTAACTGGAGGAAGTAATAATTTAGAAACTGATAAAGTCCATTTCCGTAGCTTAACAGGATTAAAAATAATTAATCCAGGTGAAGGTGAAACCGAATATACATTTGAACAATTACCAGAAGAAATTTATATCTATCCTACTAATTTTGATAGCAAAGATATTGTTACTAAGCATTTAGATAAATGGAATAGTGATGAAGTTTTAATTATTGATGATGTAGAAGTCAAAAAAGCTGATAGAGAAGATATCACATATAGTGACACTGTTAGCATGATTATTAATGTAATTAACTTATTTATTACAATTGTTACAACAGCGTTAATTATCTTTACATCATTATCACTTGTTGTTAGCTGCTTTATGATTGCGGTTATTACGATTATTTCTGTTATGGAAAGAATTAAAGAGATTGGTGTAATTCGTTCATTAGGTGGTAGAAAAAGAGATGTTTCTGCATTATTTATTTGTGAAAACTTAATGACTGGATTATTCGCTGGAACATTAGGTATTGCTTTAACATATGTTATTTCTATTATCATTAATGTTTCTGTGAAGGTATTTGGAGTACCTGCAATTGCTTCATTACCATGGTGGGCTGCATTAATGATGATTGGTGTTTCTATCTTCTTAAGTGTTGTTGCAGGACTTGTTCCATCATTAGGGGCTGCTAAAAAAGACCCAGTAAACGCTCTCAGGAGTGAATAATGAAGAAAGTTGGCATTATTTCCTTAGGATGCGCCAAAAATCTTGTAGATAGTGAGAATATCTTAGGATTATTAGATGTTAACTCTTATGAGGTAACTTTAGATCCTAATGACGCTGATATTATTGTTATTAATACTTGTGGATTTATTTCTGATAGTAAAAAAGAAAGTATAAACACTATTTTAGAAATGGCCAATTACCATAAGAAACTTGTGGTTACTGGCTGTTTAGTGGAACGTTATCTAGATGAATTAAAAAAAGAACTTCCTGAAGTAGATTTATTTATTCCTATTAGAGATTATTATCGTTTTAATGAATTACTTTCATCTTTAGATTGCGAAGTTGATACATCTTTAGGTGTATCTGATTTATATAGAACAGTATCTACAGGAAAATATTCTTGCTATTTAAAAATAGGGGAAGGATGCTCAAATTGTTGCACTTATTGCGCAATTCCATTAATTAGAGGAAGTTATGTTTCAAGAGACTTTGATAGCATTATTGAAGAGGCTAAGAAACTTGCAAAATTAGGTTATAAAGAAATAACTCTATTAGAGCAAGACACCACTAAATACGGTAGTGATTTTGATAATGACATTACTATAGTAACCTTACTTAAGGAATTATTAAAAATTAAAGAATTCAACTTTATTAGATTACTTTATTTATATCCTGATGAAATTAGTGATGAACTAATTGAATTAATCACTAAAGAAGATAGGATATGTTCTTATTTTGATATCCCTATTCAACATAGTGAAGACCATATTCTTAAAGATATGAATAGAAGAGGAAATAAAGAACTTTTGCGTACTTTATTTAAAAAAATTAGGGATATTAATCCACTTGCAGTTATAAGAACTACCGTCATGGTGGGTTTCCCTAATGAAACTGAAGAGGATGTTGATAATCTTATCTCATTTATTAAAGAAGTAGGATTTGATCATATAGGAGTATTTACCTATTCTAAAGAAGAAGGCACTGTATCTTATAAATATAAGAATCAAATACCTAAAAAGATTAAAGATAAAAGAAAAGATAAAGTAATGAAAGTAGCTCAATCTATCTCTTATAAAAGAAATAAGTTAAGAATAGGTGAAGTAATGTCCGCAATAGTGCTTTATAAAGATAATGATTATTACTTAGTTAGAAGTTACTTTAATGCTCCTGATGATGTTGATGGAAAGATATTTGTTAAGTCTAATCAAATACATAATGAAGGAGATATTATTAATATTAAAATCACTGATGCTTATGTATATGACTTACTCGCTGAAGAAATATAATTTTAGTTGTATTAAAATCACCCTTTTTATATAATCAATAATGCGCAATTTAACGCATGCCTTCTTAGTTAAGTGGTATAACGGATCCATGGTAAGGATCTATTGCTGGTCCGATTCCGGCAGAAGGCACCATGAGACCAAAATATACATCTTTAAAAGATGTATTTTTTTGTCTAAGCCAGTTTCTGGAAAGAACTGAGCGAGTTAAAACTCCCAGATAGTCTGAGGTGGAGGTAAAACTTAAAGTTTTGCCAAGAAAAAAACTCCTAGAATTAATTTGCGGACCAACGCGATTAATTGAAAGGAGTTATCATGTCGACTGACAATTTAAGTTTAGCACACACATGTTGGAATTGTAAGTATCACTTGGTGTTCGCTCTAAGGTACTGTAGAAGAGTATTCTTCTGAATAAAAAGAAGAGAAATCGGAAAGATTCTTAGGAAACTTTGCGAATTCAAGCAAATCACTAAATCAAATGATTTATTTTAAAAAAATATATGTTTGATATCGATCAATATTTATTTTTTCTATTTTATATTTCTTATATAATTTCCTTGTAAGAGGTAATAATAATGTACACACTTCACCTTATTGTTTGTGTTTGCAGAAATGGACACGAAAAATATTTTAATGTTGATGATATTCAAAAAATGATGAGAGAATCTGGTTCCCAATCAAATTGGAAAGGGATATTAACTGTTAAAGGCAAAAGCTTAGGATATGATGTTCCTTCTAATAAACCACTTATTGCTAAACAAGATGATATGTTTGATTATTATGTGTTTCAATCACCTTTCGATACAATGAGTTTAAATTTTTATTTCTCTATTCAAAATGATTTGCCTAGCCATAATGTGACTAGTTTTAATGCGGATAAAGAATTAACTAAAGAAATACAACTAAATGATTGTGGTGATACATATATGGTTTTAACATTAGTAGAATCATACACTACACAAAGTGATGGTCATAGGGTCTATGAATTTGGTTTTAAAATAGATGTATCATATAGTTCATCTGAATTCTGGCATGTATACGAAAATAGAGTACCTTTAAGTTGGAGTAGATATAGAGAAGTTGAAAAAGAAGCAAAAAGAAATTTCCCTTATAGAAAATAAGAATTAAGAAAAAAT
>JAZRZD010000023.1:0-10152 GCA_045601085.1 Bacilli bacterium
GGAGTTGCTGGATACTATCATTTAGTAGAGTCTGATTTCGTAGACTTTTCTAAATTATTTAACAACAACATTAAGTTTGTGGTTGCAGAGCTTTTAGGAAGATTAAAAATCTGTTTCGACAAAGAAAAAAATGATGAGACACTTCTAAATTTATTTAATATGGATAAATCTCGTCTTGATTATTTTTTATCCAAAATTGAATTTGATAAGAAGAAAAGAACTGAAGCATTAGATAAATTAAATGAGATAGTGGGTGAATTCTCTAAAGGTATATCCTATTTAATTTCTACATATTCAAGAAAAGAAACAATAAATCCATTTAAGATGTCATTAGAATATTCCGCTAAAGAAAGAATTATTGAACGTATTGTTGGAATGCAGTTTGTTACTCAAAGATTTAAAGAAAGTTATCTTAAAGCAATTGATAATACATATATTTGTAAGACTCTTTCCAGTAGTGGAAAATTACATATAACCACAATTGATAAAGCTTTTGGATATCATAAAAAATATATATTTGTTTTAGGTTTATCTGCATCTAATTATCCAGGAAAACCAACTGAAGACTATTTAGTTAGCGATGAAATGTATTTTAAACTTGGATTAAACGAAAAACATAGTGAATATTTAGTTAAAGAAAATAAGCGTGCATTAAATGATTTAATTCGTTTCTATGGCAGCAATTCTTATACTGAAAAGATTAATATTTCATACTCATGTGTAGATATCGCAACTGGAGAAACTATTAATGCTTCTTCATCATTTTTAGATTTAGTTTCTAAGTACACTTCAATTACTTCTAAAGAATTAAAAGAGGATCTAGATTCTTGCAAATGTTTTTCTAGTAATTTAGATGAATTAACCCCTTTAGCTGAAGAAGCATTAAATAATAAAAAAGTGGAGATTTGCATAGATAATCCTGATAAAATCGTTCAAGTTAAACAAAAAGAAAACCTATTAGATAGAAAATATTCTCCTTCTAGTTTGAAGTATTTTTATGATTGTCCTCTTAAATTTTATTTGAGCAGCATTCTTAAAATAGGAAAAGTACAATTGCTTGATAATTATGATTTTGTATCCGGAAATATATATGGCGATATTGTTCATAGAGTTATGGAAGAATTCATTAAAGATAACCCTAACTGTTCCGAAGCCGCATTCCAAGAACTGGCATATGAGGTGATATCTGACTTTAATATGGTAAATGTTTCTACACGTCCTGAAGATGATGGCGCATTTAATTCATGTTTAAATATTTATCATTATTTGGTTGATAAAAAATGTCTAGAGGCAGAGAAATATGTCGAAGGCGTTATTAATGGTGTTAAATTTGGTGGCTATATAGATGCAATTATTGAAGATAGTAAAGGTAAAAAATATATTCTTGATTACAAAACTGGCGTACATATTGAACATGAAGACAATAACTTAGAAAAAGACATCCAAGGCGTTATTTATGCTTATTTATGTAAACAAGCCACAGGAATAGATTTAGATGGAGTAATCTTCTTTTATTCTCGTTACTCTAAAGTGGTTACATTTGATAACTTATTCACAAAAGATACAAATGATTTATTAGATGCAAGAATTACTGACTTTAAGCTTGCTTTAGAAAATAAATCTTTTGTCCACGGAGATACATCTAATAAAAAGGCTAGAGAAAAATGCACATATTGCGACTTCAAAGATTGTTGTGGCGCACCAAATATTAAAGAAAAAGGAGGAGAAGATAATGACTGATTTAGAATTAGATGAAAATAATAGACGTCTTATTACCTCTTCTTTAGATAAAAACTATATTGTTTCTGCTTCTGCTGGTAGCGGTAAAACGTCAATGCTCGTTGAACGTTTAGTAGCTTTAGTAGAATCTGGCGCCAAAGTAAGTGAAATTGTTGCTTTAACTTTTACAAAAAAAGCTGCAGCAGAATTTTATGAAAGATTTTATAAAAAACTTGAACTTAGAAGTAAGCCAGGATTTAACGCTGATGAGGTTGAATCTGAAAAACATACTTATTTAACTAAAACTGTTACTGAAGAGGTCAGAAAATTAGATGAGGCAGCATTAAAAGACATAGATACATGTTTTTTAGGCACAATTGATTCCTTTATTCAAAGAATATTAAATGAACATCCTTTAGAAGCAAATATTTCTAGTAGTGCTACTATCGTTGATGATGACATGCTAACTTCTCTTTGCGATGAAGTGGCAATAGAAGCATTAAAAGATAGTGATAACAAGCTCTTTCCGGGAACTGTTGCGTTTGCCTATTATTTTGATGCATCATCTTATCCAACAGTTTTAAAGTCTTTTGTTAGTCGTCATGGTTATAGAGTAAATTATCCAAAAGCAAACATTGAAGATCTTTATGATGAATATGAAAGAGTTTATGACATTGTTTTTAATGGAATAGTTACAATCGCTAGTAATCCATTTGAAAGCAATATTAAAACAGGTGATTGTGAATTAACTTATGATCATATTTCTAAAAAATTACATTTCTTCAAACATCTTGATAAACGTGATTTTTATGAAGTTAGAAGATTCTTTAATAAAGTAAAATCATTAAGAGTAACTGAATCAACATGTCTAAAACAAGAATTTCTTGATTTAGGGGAGAAAAAATATCATAGAACTAAAAAAGTGGATTATTACGAATTCGCTAATCTTAAGGATATTATTATTGATTTGATAAATGAGATAATTTATTGCCAATTATTCGAATATTTTGAATCTGCTTCTGAAAGAGTAACTGAATTAATGAATGAAAAAGGCATTCTTACATTCCATGAAGCTATGCAATTTGCGTTAAAAATGCTTAGAAAAGACGATAAAACAAATGTCGATGTTATCTCTAAATTACAAGCTAAATATAAATATTTCCTAATTGATGAATTCCAAGACACTGATTTATTCCAATGCGAATTATTCTTTAGATTAACAAGCACTGATAGAAGACTTGAGTGGACTGACTTAAAACCACTCCCAGGTAGTTTATTCATGGTAGGGGATCGTAAACAATCCATTTATCACTTTAGAGGTGCTGATGTTAATAGTTATGACAAGATTGTTAACTTATTTACCTCTAAAAATGTTGGAGAAATTATTTGTTTAACTAGAAACTTTAGAAGCACAGATAATGTTAAACAATATTTTAACGATGTCTTTAAAACTGCTTTAACATCAGATAAGCATCCTGATATACCTAATATTGACCCTAGCAAAGTGGATAAAGATAATAGTTCAGTTACTTATTACAAAACCGCTAGTAAAGCGGATCCTGCTGAAGTAGCAAATCTAATTGCCAAATTATATAACGGTAGTGGTGATCCAAATTTCTTTAAGAAAGTCATGGTATTAACTTCTGGAAAAGATAAGATTGCTTCTTATGCTTCTGAATTACTTAAAAAAGGAATCCCATTTTTCACAGAGGGATTAATTGATTTAGAAATTGCTGATCTTTGTAAAACAATTCTTCAATTATTTAGATGTATGGTAAAACCTCAAGATGGCGTTAATGTTTTAAATCTATTATCAGGGCCATTATTTAAATTTGATTTCACCACAACAATAGATTTATCTACAGATTATTTAGCTCCTTATCATATAAAATATGACCCAAACGCTTTACCTTCAGTAAACCTAAAAGGATTATTACTTAATAAAAAGCTAATCAAAGTATTAGGATTTGATGGTTTTGATATTCTTGTTAGATTTTATAATCTAGTAAAAGAAATGGAAATTAGTGGGGAAATTTCATCTAATATTGACGCTTTAAATTATCTTGAAAAATGTATAGAGGATAAGAAATCATTAGAAAGATTAACTATGTTATCTAATTCCACAAATGCTGTTAAAATTACCAATATTCATAAAGTTAAAGGTCTAGAAGCAAAAATTGTTATATTAACTCAATCAAAGAAACCAAATGAAACCTTTGATGCTCCAACACATATTCATAATGATGGAAGTTTAACTGTCTTTAGTATTAAGGATAGCGATTCTTTTACCGCTAAACCAATAATGCTTAATCCTGATTATTGTTATGATAAAGAAAATTTATCTCCAGAATGTCAAAAAGAACGTGATTACGCAAAAGGAGAAGAGGAAAGACTTCTATATGTCGCCGCTACTAGAAGTAGAGAATCTTTATTTATAGCAAAAACATTTGGCAAAGATGATTCTTTAGATGGTAAGTGGGATCCATTAATTTTGGGTGATTTGAAGGAAAGTGAAATTGAGGAAAGTAATATTCCTACTGATACATTTGATATTGATAGTGTTTCTATCACTAATAAAGTAGATATTTCATCTTCATCTATCCCTAGTTATGAAGTTGTTAATGCTTCTAAAATTACACTTAAAGAAAGAGATGAAGAACAAGAAGAAACTGTATTTACCACAAGCTTTAATAAGGATGAATTTGATGCCTTAGTGTTTGGTACATTAGTCCATAAACTTATGGAAATCATTGCAAAATCTAAAGATAAAATCCTTAGTGATGATGTTTGTAAACAAATTGCTAGAGATGTTTCATATAGCGAATATTGTTTTGCACTAAATCAAATTAAAAAGACCATCTATAATGGTGGATTTAAACAAATTTCTGGTATCGATGATGATATTTATTCATTAATGAAAAAGGGGAATGTCTATCCAGAATTTACCTATTCCTATAAGGAAAATAATGAATTACACACCGGTATAATTGACTTAATTATTGAATTAGATGACGAGATTATTATTGTTGATTATAAGACAGATTCTAAGGCAGTTGATCACACTCCTCAATTAAATGAATATAAGAAAGTTCTAAAAAAAACATTTAGCAAAAAAGTATCAACTTACATTTACAATATTTATTAATTTATTCTCATTACATCGAGTTACTTATAACTTAGGTTATTGCTTATTTTTTAATAATATGATTATTATTTAAGTATGTTAATTACAGTAGTTTGTGATGTTCTTGGTGAGGCAAATAACGGCACAACTTTGGCCAGTTACAACTTCATTAATAAATTAAAACTTTCTGGTGTTGATGTGCATATTTTATGTTGTGATCAATATAAAAAGGGAGAGCCAGGATATTATGTATTAGGAACCTTTAATTTTGGGTTCTTTAATAATTATGTTAGTAAGAATGGTGTAGCCATCGCTAAATATGATGAAAAAGTAATTGATGAAGCATGTCGCGGTAGTGATTTAATTCACGTTATGCTTCCTTTTGCTGCGGGAAAAGCTGCTGCTCAATACGCTCATTTACATAACATTCCTTTAACTGCAGGATTCCATTGCCAAGCAGAAAATATCACTGCGCATTTATTCTTAAAGAATGTTCGTTTAGCAAATAGAACAACATACCATATTTTATGGAAGAGATTATATCAATACTGCGACGCTATCCATTATCCAACTGAATTTATTAAGCAATATTGCGACGATAGAGGATATGACAAAGTCAAACATAAATATGTCATTTCTAATGGAGTTCAAACTGAATTATTTCACCCAATTGAAGTAACTAAAAAACCATATCTAAAAAACAAATTTACCATCATAATGTCAGGTAGATTATCAAAAGAAAAAGAACAAAAATCCCTGCTAAAAGCCGTTAAAAAGTCCAAATATGAACGTAATATCCAAATTATTTTATGTGGAGATGGTCCACTTAGACAAAAGTTATTAACCTGGGGATTTAAGAATTTAACTAATGTTCCAATTATTAGAATATTCCCACATAACGAATTAGCCTCAGCGTTATCTCAAGGTGATTTATATGTACATACTTCAGGAGTAGAGATTGAAGCTATTTCTTGTTTAGAAGCCATTGCCTGTGGACTTGTTCCAGTGATCGCTAATTCACCAAAAAGTGCCACCAGTAAATTTGCCTTACATCCAAATAATTCATATAAATATCATTCAACAAAAGACTTAACTAAAAAGATTGATTATTGGTATGAACATGAAGCAGAAAGAAAACAAGTTAGAAGTGCATACATTGAATATACAAAGCAATTTGATTTTTCTCGTTGTATGGACAGAATGTATGAAATGGTCATGGAAGTAATTAAACGTGGGAAAGTAGATAAACCATGGGTAAAACTAAAGAAAAAGTAATTTATTACTCTGATGAGAAAAATGATGATTTCTCAGGCACAAATATTAAGAGAAAGAATCTAAAGAGTAATTATAAATATACATCTTATAATCCTTTAACTTGGTTTATGACCATATTCTTAACTTATATAATTGTTATTCCTATCTTCTTTTTCGTTGGTTTATTTAAGCATCGCATTACTTATAAAAACAAAAAAGTTCTAAAACAAACAAAAGGAAAAGGCTGTTATTTATATTCAAATCACACATTAATTCTTGATCCTGGTTATGACACGATGCACATTAATTTATTCAAACGTCATGTGATAATTGCATCTACTGAAACTTTTTCTATTAACCCAATTATTTCTTACATTGTTAGATGTTTGGATGTTATCCCAGTGCCTAATAAAAATGATGAATTAATGAGTAAAAACTATATAGATTACCTATCTAAATCAGTCACGAAGAAACATCGTAAAGTAATTATGTATCCAGAAAGACACATTTGGAGTTATTACAACGATATTAGAGAATTTACTTCAGGACAGTTTAGATACCCAGTCAATGATAATGTTCCTTCATATTCAATCACTAAAACATATGTAAAAACTAAATTCAGAAAACGCCCAAAGGTAGTCTGTTATATTTCTGGACCATTCTATCCTGATAATTCTTTACCTTATGAAGATAGAGTGAACAAATTAAGAGATGAGATATATGCTTCTATGAAACAAAATGTTAAAGAACATGGAAGTTATGCCTATATTAAGTACATTAAAAAAGAAAAAGATATATAAATTTATAATTTATCTATTTGAAAAGCAACTAAGATATTGCTATATTATATGAGTGTAAGGAGAAATATTATGGATTTAAAAGGATCTCAAACAGAGAAAAATTTACAAACCGCTTTTGCAGGCGAATCTCAAGCAAGAAACAAATACACATATTTTGCTTCTAAAGCTAAAAAAGAAGGATATGAACAAATTGCCGCAATCTTTTTAGAAACAGCAGATAACGAAAAAGAACACGCAAAACTTTGGTTTAAATATCTTAATGGTGGAGATGTTCCATCAACAAAAGAAAATTTATTAGCAGCTGCTCAAGGTGAAAACTTTGAATGGACAGAAATGTACAAAGAATTCGCTGAAGTTGCTAAAAAAGAAGGTTTTACAGAAATTGCTGCTAAATTTGCTTTAGTGGGAGCAATTGAAGCAAAACACGAAGAAAGATATCGTGAACTTTTAGCAAAAGTCGAAGGTAATAAAGTATTTATTTCTGAAGATGTTGCTATTTGGAAATGCCGTAATTGTGGCCATATTCATGTTGGTAAAGCTGCTCCTGAAATCTGCCCAGCATGTGCTCATCCAAAAGCTTATTTCGAACTTAGAGTTAAGAATTATTAATCAAAATTTTAAGGGGGCTTTATATAAGAGCCCCTTTATTATTTATAATTTTTCTTGCAATTTATTTTTACATTTTAGATAATAATTACGCACTGGACCGTTTGTGTAGTGGCCTTGCATGTCTCCCTGTCACGGAGAAGATCACGGGTTCGAATCCCGTACGGTCCGCCATTTAAAAATAATCCCATTGCATTCTATTAGTACTGGGAAATTGGCCCGGTAGCTCAGCTGGTAGAGCAATGGACTGAAAATCCATGTGTCGCCGGATCGTCCCCGGCCTGGGCCACCATTGATGAGTTATACAAGGAGTACGTTAAAAATGTGCAAATTCTCGTATAATGATGAAAGGTATAACACCTATGACGAGGAGCAAGAGCGTCCGTGACTAAATAAAGAAAGCTTAAAAGATGATTAAAAGCTCACGTAATTGTGAGTTTTTCTTTTTTTGTTCAGGATTAGGAATACATTTCAAAGTATCTTTTTTATTTTAATAAGCTTAAAACTACGATATATTTAATCTATGATTTCTAAGAAATTACTAGCATTATTACCAATTTCTTTAATCGCTTTAGCTAGTTGTAGTGGAGGAACTCACTATAACGAAAGTGATTATATTTTAGAGTTGCAATATAAAGAGAATTTCAAGATTCTTCAATTAAGTGATATCCATTTAGGCAATAAAGATGACCGTCAAAAACACTTTGATTTTATGGATTTAACTATTTCTGACGCGAATCCTGATTTTATTATTTGCACTGGTGATTTATTTACTTTTGCGGATAAAACAGTCGCAAGAGATTTCTTTTCCTGGCTTGATGGTCATGAAATTCCTTGGAGTGTTACTTTTGGCAACCATGATGAACAATGTTATTTTTCCATTGAATGGTTAACCGGATATTTAAATGAACTTAATTCTATTAGATTAGAATCTTCATCATCATATTGTTACTTTAAAGACATTCAAGATGATGATATTTATGGTAACGCTAACTTTGTTATTAATTTAAAAGATGGTAGTGAAGTTAAAGAACAACTCTACATTATTGATTCAAATAGATATGATTATTCTGGATTTAAAGGTTATGACCATATTAAACCTGACCAAATTGATTGGTATAAAAGAATGGTGGACTATTCCACAGAAAATTTTGGTAAAGAAGTTGCAGGAGTTAAAGAGCCTGTAAAATCTATCGCATTTTTCCATATTCCAGTTCCAGAATATGAAATTGCTTATGATTTATATCAAAGCGGTGATCCAAGTGTTACTTATGTTTCTGGAGATAATAGAGAAGGCATTAGTTGCCCTAAAGTAAATAGTGGTTTCTTTGATGCAATTGTAGAAAAAAGTTCCACAACAGCATTATTTGTTGGACATGACCACGTTAATAATACAGTTTTAAAATATCAAGGAGTTCATCTTTGCTATGGCATCAATTCTACTGACCGTATTTATGGCGATGCGGATCGTACTGGTGGACTTGGCATTACTTTAAAGTGTGATGAAGATAATTCCTTTGAATTAGAGCAATATCAACATTATTATTCGGAGTTAAATGATTAATATGACACTTACCGCTGAAGGATTTATGTTTAAGAAAAGATACGCCATAATTATCTTTATTTTCCTTATTTTAGGTGGTTCATTTATTAATTTTTACGCTACTAATTTATTAATGAGTGATATTGGCAATGCTTATGGTGGATTAATTGATAATCAAATATTTGCTACATTCCCAATGTGGATGTTAGCGTTTGATTTTGTATTATTTACTATCTACTTTGCCCGTATTTATAGACATCCTAACTTAAAAAAGAAAACAACATTCTTATATTCTATTATATTAATGAGCTTCTCATTTGTAGGTATATTGATGGGTATTTTAAGTGGCATTCTTGTGTATCAATCATTTGTTAAACCATATCCATTCCCAGGCTATTTAATTCTTACCTTTATATTTAATGGTTTATTTATGTTATTAGGTTTAGCAGGTTTACTTTGTTCAATCTTTGTATTTAAAGAAGATAGTGAATATAGACCTATTAAAAAAGGATATGTTTTCTATTCCATATTCATTTCTGTATTTATTTATTTTGTTTATAACAGATTTGGGGCACTTCTTTGGTCATATACATTTATGCAAATTTCTACACTTTATCTAACATGGCCATTTTATTTATCTTTATTATTCCCACTTGGCGTATTAGTGCTATTCTCTTTCTCTATCTTTAATTTATATAAGGAAAAAGGAAAATTCTTAATTTGGTCATCAATTGTCATATTTGCGTTAAACTTTGCTTTCTCTATTGCATATATGATCATTGCCTATAATAACACTGCATTTATTGCTGCAGTTTCCCCTTGTATGGCAATTTCAAGATTAGCGAGTATGCCAATAGATGCAATATTGTCATTCTTAATTGTTACATTATTACCTTTATTTAATATTAGATATTTACGCAAGCATAAAGGCGCGAATAAAACAGTCCTTTCTAAAGAAGTAAATAAGTAAAGCCACCCTCAAAGTGGTTTTATTTTTATATTTATATACTTAAAATATTTTAGGTATGGATAACTATGATTTAACAAGAAATATAATCGCTATTTGTATATTGTTTATAACTATTATTTTTATATTATTTAAAACA
>JAZRZD010000024.1:0-11013 GCA_045601085.1 Bacilli bacterium
AAACATCCAACAATATTTACTACAAATAAGAATTTCGGCGAATGGTCTGATATCTTTCAAGACAACACAATATCTGCTGCTATATTGGACAGAATTCTTCATCACTCAAATGTAGTTAAAATTGTGGGAGATTCTTATCGTTTAAAAGAAAGGAGTGAGTATTTATTGAATAAAAAATAATGACAAAATTTCAGCGTGAAAAAATTACAAAATTAAAACGTGATTGACAATTGCCCCCGAGTATAATAATCACGGACCTATTGCTGGTTTTATGGATTCAACGGGAGATTACAATTTCTGTACTGAGTATGAAACTCTCAAGACGGTCATTTGTTTCAACCGCGCTTCGAGGAAGGTTACAGACGGCGGCGGAGTTATTTCAGAGATAGCAATTTATGAAAGAGATTCTCTTGGTTATGACTTTACGGCGGCGGATGCAGCTGGAGACACTCTTTACCTCCTTCAGGGACGTGACGAGAACGGCCTCCGCAAACTTCGCCCTTCAAACTATACAATGACTCTGGGCGCTGACACAGAAAAACTTTTCAAGGATGAAGATAATGAAGCTCAGCTTCAGTACATAATCGATAACAAGATGACCGTTGAAGAAGCCATCAATAAATTCGCAATTAAGACAGCCGCTGACGAGGAAGGAAATCGACTTGGCTTTAAGTACGGCTTTCTTAATGAATACGGCGGATATCACAAACATAAATAATTGTGGTCATTGAACTCCGCAAAACAATATCTTTGATGTTGGTTTTAAAGTTATTTCAAATGAAATAAAATAATACTTAATATTAAAAAGAAATTTGTTTGATTGAACTAATTCGTGTTATATCAAACGTTAATGGTGGTGTTAAGTATCACAATAGTTAGTTGATATATCGCAAGCATATCAGAACCTATCACTTAAAAAACTGAAGATTAAAAGTTTATTTAAGGAGATTTATCTCCTTTGTTTTCATAAAGGCAAAATTCCTTTTAAATATTTGTTTTCTTGAATATAATATTCAAGAAAAATTGAGAC
The DNA here is from genome assembly GCA_045601085.1 of Bacilli bacterium. Taxonomy (GTDB): domain Bacteria; phylum Bacillota_I; class Bacilli_A; order RFN20; family CAG-826; genus JAZRZD01. The sequence goes on from JAZRZD010000024.1 coordinate 1,031, forward strand.
CAAATGATGAACTTTAAAAGAAAATTAGTTACAGGATTATTAGGATTAGCAACGTTATGTGGATGCTTAGGAGCATGCATTTTTTATAATTCTATAGACAAACAAGTATCTGAAGTCAAAGCCGCAGCATCTACTTATATTCATTTTAATAAACAAGGTGGACACGGGGGTTGGGATTACAATAATCCACAGTCATACGGCCAACCAATGAATTGCGCGAGCCCTCTTGCGTCATTAATACCAAGTAGAAATGGATGCACATTTTTGGGATATTTTGATGCTCCAAGTGGCGGAACACGATACTATTATTCAACAGGGCAAACCGCAAGGAATTGGGATAAAAATGTTTCAGAAACGACTCTTTACGCGCAATGGAGTCCGTCTACTTATTTAGTTACTTTTGATAAGCAAGGCGGAACCGGCGGTTCTGATTCATCCTATATTTCTAATTTTGATAACTCGACAGCTAATAATGATCAAATTACAATACCTCAAAATACTGGATGCTCATTCTATGGATATTTTGACCAACCAAACGGACAAGGCAATCAAGTTTATAATTCTATAGGTGAATTTATTAAAGGCAGCATATCTACATATAGTAGCAAAACCTTATATGCTTATTGGTCAGCTAATCATGTTCATGATAATATTTTATTTTTACCATGGACTTCTAATAATAGTTTGCCTACTTCAGGAAGTTTTTATTTAACTAGTGATGTAACAATTTCACAAAGACTTCTTTTAGAAAATAGCACCAATCTTAATTTATGCCTTAATGGTTTTGTTATAATTGCTTCAGGTACAAACAATTCAGTCATTCATGTTGACGAGAACTCAACATTAAATATTTATGATGATAGTGATAAAATAAATTATTTTAAAACAAGTGGAAATATTGCAACTTATCTTACCAACCCAAGTGATTCACAAAAAGCAAGTGCTAAAAATTTGGAAGATCTTACTAATAGACCTAGTGACAATACAATAATAAAGGTAACAGGTGGCGCTATTACAGGAGGGCAATGTAATAATTCCGACTATGGTGGCGGCGGCATATTGATTAAAACATCGACTTCTAAATTTAATCTTTATGGTGGCGCTATTATAGGAAACGTAACTTCCCAATCTTCTGGTAAAACTAATGGTGGTTTTGGCGGAGGTGTAGATGTTCGCCAAGGCGGCAGTTTTAATATGTACAACGGAATTATTGCATTTAACAGTGCAACACAAAATGGTGGAGGACTATTTATTGATGATGGTTCTACAGCAACATTGCATAATGGCATAATTGCAAACAACTATTGCGGAAATAGTGGCGGTGGCGTTGCTGTTGATCCTGGATCTACATTTTTAATGAAAGATGGAACTATTAAAAATAATAAAACCAATAATTATGATGGTGGAGGTGTGGTTGTTGAATCTAACGGAACATTCACACTTAATAATGGCTCAATTTTGAATAACTTTTCACAACGTAATGGTGGAGGTGTTAAAAGTAATGGCACAATCTATATTAATGATGGCATTATTTCATATAATCAAGCAGCTGGTGAAGGTGGTGGCATTTATAGCACTGCCAATTCCACTATAAATGGCGGAACAATAAGTCATAATACTGTAACTAAGAATGGTGGCGGAGTTAATATTAATAGTGGTTCATTTATTTTAAATGGCGGAACAATTTCATATAATGAAACGACTAGTACTTCGGGCGGAGAAGGAATGGGTGGCGGTATCATGTTTTCAGGTGGTTCTTTTACTATGAATGGTGGTACAATTTCACACAATACTGCTAAACGTTATGGTGGCGGTGTTGGTGTTAGGTCAGGTGCAACTTTTAATATGAACGGTGGTTCGATAATAAATAATATCGCGACTACTGGTGGTGGCGGTGGTATAAGTAGTGATGGTTCAATCATTATTAAAGGTGGTGCTAATGGAGCCACTATCCAAGGTAATACTTGTGGCAGTAATCAAGGAAAGCAATTACGCAACAGTGGTGGTTCTATTTTAATTAAAGATTATTGCACAATTGATAATGGTGAAAACGATCTATATCAAGTGACAAACAACTTAACAAAAACAAAATTAGTTTTAAATAAACAAGGTGGTATAGGTGGAGATGGTTATATTGATGCTATCTATAATCAACAAATTCCTAATTTAACAGCTATACCAATTAAAACTGGCTATACTTTTAATGGTTATTACACAGGCTCTAATGGTACTGGAACTAAGTATTATAACGCTAATGGTGGTAGAGCATTCACTAATAATTGGAATACTATCGTTGCAGAAATAAATCTTTATGCTTATTGGACAGCAAATTCTTATGCAGTCGTATTAGACGCTCAAGGAGGAGAAGGTGGAACAACTTCAATTACACCTACATATGATGCTGAAATGCCTGAAATGACTATACCTTCAAGAGAATATTGTGATTTTGGTGGTTATTTTACTGGTATAAATGGAGATGGAACTAAATATTACAACGCTGACGGAACATCTGCTAGAAGTTGGAATATAGATTCAGATACTACGCTTTACGCTTACTGGACTATCACTTTAGAAAATTTCTCTACTCAATTCATTAAATTAACTGATGGTTTCTGCGACTATGGTGGGAAAATTGAAGAATCTACAAAATCAACATTGAAAGCATCATTTGACTTGATGTCAGATGATGATATAGCTTCTTTTAAGATACTAAATCCCGTAACTGGAATAAGAGAATTTCCACCAGAGCAGATTGTACTTAATGCTAAATCCAGATATTGTTACCTAATAAGTGATTGGAAATGTGATGATTTCTTGGGATTATTTAACGAAGAAGAATTAAAGGCATTAATGCATAGAGGTAGTATTGTTTCATTATTTAATGATGGAGAAGATGGCACCTCAATTATTTTAGTTGCATCACTATCCATTCTTACAATCACAACTATTAGCGCATATATTTTATTTAGAAAACGTAAAGAAGAATAAATAATTTTAATGTTTGAAGTAATGTAAGTTAATTCAAACGTTAATAATAGTTTTAAATATCAGATTATTACTTTGATATATCACAACTATACCTCAATTGACATCAGCAATTCTAAATAAGAAATAATATATGTTATTTCCTATCGAACAGCAGTAATACTAAGTATTAAGGTAAATAGCAGACTTCATCAATTTGAGGCCTGCTTTTTAATTTGATAGAATCTTATACCGAAAGAAGGAAAACTTATGAAGAAGGGACTCTTAATTCTAGGAATAGCAGCATTTGGTATTAACTTGGCTGGGAACATTATATTAGGCGTTAAACTATCTCAGTTAAAAGAACCACAAGAAAGCACATTTGTAGTCACATACAACGAATATGATAGAACCTCGCATAATAGAGGCGCTTTATCAGATGAGATTGAAAGTACAATTAAAGAAAAGTCTTTTAAATACGTGAATGAATTTTCTTTATCTGTCGTTAATATCTTTATAAAAGATGGTGAAAACACTTATAAAGAAGAAGCAGATCAAGTAACTTATTACAACACCAACATTGAAAATATTAAGAGCATTGTAACTGAAATTCAGCAAGTTTATAGCAGGATGAGTATCTCATATTAACAGTTCAACCCTAGAGCCGGTCTGCTAATGGCTAGGGTTCATATTTTCTGGTACAAAATAGTGGGGCAAGTAAAGAGCTCAGATTTAGTTGAATTTCTTTGACCTTACATATATTACTTTGTAATATAAGTAAAAGAAAAATACACACGACAAGTCATGTGTATTTACAATCGAGCGTGGCGGAGGAACAGGGATTTGAACCCTGGCACACTGTTACATGTCTACGAGCTTTCCAAGCCCGCCCCTTCAACCACTTGGGTATTCCTCCAATATTAACAGCGAAATTAATTATAACAAAAAGAATATAAAAATAGAAACTTTATTGATTTAAGAGTTTATTTTACAATAAAGGCATGCTTAAAAAGAAAGTTAATTCCAGTGAATCTAATCAAACATTAGAGAAATATGTTCGTAAACTTATTCCAGAAGCGCCTTTATCTTTTATATATAAACTCTTTAGAAAGAAAGATGTAAAAGTTAATGGCCATTGGCAAGATAAGAAATATGTTATCTCTACAAATGAAGAGATATCTATTTATATAACAGATCAACAATTAGATGATTTTAAGAATAAGACTATATATAACTCTAGTAATGAGTTAGAAGATTTAATAGTCTATGAAGATAATAATGTCTTAATAGCGAATAAACCTAGAGGTCTATTAGTCCAAAAAGATAGTAAAAACACTAAGAGTTTAACTGATATGGTTATATCTTATCTTATTTATAAGAAAGAATATGATCCTAGTATAGAAAGTGCTTTTGTTCCTGCCCCTGCACATAGATTAGATAGAAATACCTCAGGTTTAGTAGTCTATGGTAAATCATTAGAAGCATTACAATACTTATTTACTTTATTTAAAGAAAAAGAAGATATATCTAAACACTACATTGCCTTAGTTAAAGGAGATCTTGATGATGGAGAGATAACCGCTCCATTATTAAAAGATAATGAATCTAACTTAGTTAAAGTATCTCCATATGGTAAGAAAGCTATCACTAAATATCATGTTATTAAGAAATTTGATGGCTACTCCTTAGTGGAAGTTATCATTCTTACTGGTAGAACTCATCAAATAAGAGTCCATATGGCATATATCTCTCACCCAGTAATAGGGGATAACAAATATGGAGATTTTGAACTAAATAAAGAATTTGAAAAGAAATATCATTTCACTAATCAATTTCTACATGCCTCAAGACTTGATTTTGGTAAACTTAATAAACCTTTAGATAAATTATCTTCTTCTCACTTTGAAGCAAGTTTACCTAAATCAATGGAAGACATTATTAACTCTTTATCATTAAATAAGCATTAATTGTCCGTATTTTCGTAAAAAACGGGTATTATAATACCGAAAAATACTATTTTTACGGACAAGGATTATCTCTTTTCTTTAATTATAAGTAACAATCTATTACAATAGATTTAAAGAGGTTTACATATGGATGTAATGGAAAAATATTCTAGATGGCTTTCATCTAGTAAAGTTTCTTTAAAGGATAAAGAAATTTTAAACAACATGAGTAAAGAGCAAATAGATGATGCATTCTTTAAGAATGTGGAATTTGGTACTGCCGGTATGAGAGGTATCTTAGGCCCAGGCACTAATAGATTAAATGAATTTACTGTTAGAAAAGCTACAGTAGCGTTTGCTAAATATTTATTAGAAAAATACCCTAATGTTAAGTCTGATGGAGTGGTTATCTCTCATGATAATAGACATATGTCTAGAGAATTTACATTATTATCCGCTGAAACATTAAATGATTTTGGTATTAAAACTTATATATTTGATTCTTTAAGACCTACACCAGAATTATCTTTCGCGGTTAGATATCTTAAATGTTCTGGAGGCATTATGATTACTGCCTCCCATAACCCAAAAGAACATAATGGTTATAAAGTATATGTTGAGACAGGTTGTCAACTTGTTCCAGATAAGATTTCTAGATTACTTGAAATCATTGATTCTTTACCAAGTGAATTAGATGTAGAATATGAAGTTTCTGCTTCAAGAGGAGAAACTATCTTATTAGATAAAACAATTGATGATGAATACGTTAAACTCGTAGAAAGTATCGCAATCAATAAAGATTTAGATAAATCTAACTTTAAGATAGTATTTACTCCAAACCACGGCACTAGTTATGTAAACGCTATGCGTATATTTACTGATTTAGGATATAAGATTTATCCAGTTATGTCTCAAATTTCTCCTGATCCAGATTTTTCTGGAACATTATCGCCTAACCCAGAAGACGCTAGAAGTTTTATAGAACCACTTAAACTCGCTAAAGAAGTTGATGCTGATTTAGTGGTTATGACTGACCCAGATGGAGATAGAGTAGGATTAGCTTTTAAAGACTCTAAAGGTGAATATCAAACATTAACTGGCAACCAAAGTGGTGCAATGTTAATGGAATATATCTTTGATCAAAAATCTAAGAAAGGCACATTAAGTGATAATGGAGTTATGTATAACACCATTGTTACTTCATCCTTAGGTAATGAAGTTGCTAAAAGATTTAATGTAAAATATGAAACATTTTTAACAGGATTTAAATTTATTGGTAATAGAATAGATTATTACGATAAACATGGTGGTCCAAAATTTGAATTTGGTTATGAAGAAAGTTATGGATGTTTAATCGCTCCATTTGCAAGAGATAAAGATGGTTGCCAAGCTATCTTAATGTATTGTGAAATGGCGTTATTCTATTTCTTACAAGGCAAGAGATTAGACCAAATATGGGAAGAAATGGGTCAAAGATATGGATATCATTGTGACCAAGTATTCTCTATTGCCTTTGAAGGTAGTAGTGGTTCTAAAAAGATGAATGAGATTATGTCTTTATTACACACTAATCCATTTATTACTATTTCAGGCAATAAAGTTGTAAGAGTGGAAGATTATAAAAAACGTATCGCTTTAGAAAATGGTAAAGAAGAAGAAATCACCTTACCAGTTAGTGATGTTGTTAAATTATATTTCTCAGATCGTTCAATTATTACAGTGCGTCCAAGTGGTACAGAACCTAAGATTAAATTCTATATCGGCGCTGTCGCTGATAAATTAGTGGACGCTAGTAATAAACCTAAAGCATATTACGAAGAACTTAAAAAAGTATTGGGGGTAGAATAATGGCTAAATATAAAAGTTTTGATGTATTAAAGAAATTATATTTTGTTAGAACAAGCGCTTCTAAAGAAGAAGAGAAAGCGGCTAACATAATTAAAGATGAAGTTGCTTCATTAGGTGGAACAGCTTCTATAGAAGAATTTTATGTTGATTTTGCTTCAATAAAGAAAGCTAGTGTTAAATTCTTTGATCCAGATATCGTAGTGGAATGTGCTGGTGTAGGTATGTCAGGTAGCACACCAGAAGAAGGATTAACTGGTGAATTTGTTTATGTTGATAGTGTAGAATTTGCAGAAATTCACGATATCAAAGATAAAATTGTTATGGTGCACAATAAACATATGCCTCAACAACTTTATAAAGTACTAGTAGAAAAAGGCGTTAAAGGTATTATTGAATGCGCTGGTGATGTTTATAGAAATGATTCAGATGTAGATATTGATCCATATTACTATAGAGATAGAAACTATAAATTTGGTAAAATCCCTGCAGTTTGTATCAGAATGAAAGATGCAGAAAAGATTATTAATAAGCATCCTAAAAAAGCTTGCATCGTTAACATTGAAGATGAAGGTACTGCTAAATCTCGTAATGTAGTCGCAGAAATTAAAGGCACAGAACTTCCTAATGAAGTAATTGCCTTTACTGCTCATTATGATTCTGTTCCATTCTCTAAAGGAATTTATGATAACGCTACAGGATCAACAACAATTTTACAAATGTTTGATTATTACATGAAAAACCCACCAAAAAGAACATTAAAATTCATCTGGTGTGGTTCTGAAGAAGTTGGTTTATGTGGTTCAAAAGCGTATGTTGAAGCCCATAAAGATGATGTAATTAAAAACTATAAACTTGTTGTTAATGTTGATATGACTGGTGTCACAATTGGCTTTGATTATGCATGTGTAACTGGACCTATGTCATTTGTAGATTATATTTCTTATTATGGCAAAGAAATCGGTTTCCCAATTAAATGTAAACAAGGCGTTTATTCAAGTGATTCGTCTCCATTCGCAGATGTAGGAATTCCTGCAGTTAGCTTTGCTAGACTTGCTCCTGCTGGAGGGGCTCAAATCCATTCTCATAGAGATGTGATTGAAAGACTTAATGCTGTCCCTTATTACGCCACATGTGATTTCATGAGTGATATCACAAGTAAAATAATTAATTCAGTTAGTTTCCCTGTTCCAAAAGAGATGCCAGATAATATGAAAGCTGAATTAGATTACTATTTCTTTAGAAAAGAAAGAAAATAAGTCTTCTATAATTAAGCATATTAAAAGCCTTACATTTGAGTTATTAGATCATCCGTAAGGCTTTATTTAAAATAAATCTGAATGTGTTCCAGTTCTAAATAGAAACAATTCATTATCTTCTTTGTCAATCACATATATTAATAACCAATCAGGCCCAATATGGCATTCTCTGAAGCCATTATATGTGCCTTTTAAGTTATGATCTCTATTTTTAGGTGGTAATTTTCTTTCACTTAAAAGTATATTTACTACTTTTGTCAAACGTTCAATCTTATAGCCTCTTTTTTTGTATTAGTTTTAAATCCTTATCAATTTGATTAGAAAAAACAACTTTCAACATAATTAGAGTTTCTCTTTAAGTGCCTCTTCAAAAGAATCATATCTTTTGTACTTTTTAGAGTCATTCTTCATTTCTTGGTACTCTGCCAGTGCACGTTTTGTTGTTTCATTAGGAATTTCTCTTCTAATTTCAAAAGGTATTTTCTGCTCTCTAACTGCTTGCGATAAAAATACTGTTACTGCAGTTGTAAGATCCATTCCAAATTCCGCAAATAGTACTTGTGCTTTCCTTTTAAGTTCCACATCCAGATTAATGTTTGTACTAACTTTCGCCATTTTTTTACTTTTCCTCCTTTCTTAGTTCATTATAGCCTATTATGTTCATACTATCAATATAATACGCACATATATCGCATAATTCCGCACATAATAAAATAATATAGAAGAGAAATAAAAAAAGAATAATATTTGTTCCTTTTTTAATTTATATTAAGTAAACCAACAGCTTGTTTTACTTTATTTAATGTTTTGTTAGCAACTTCGTTAGCTTTTTTAGCCCCTTCTTGTAAGGCTGTTAAATATAATTTCTTTTCTTTAATTTCTTTATATCTTTCTTGGAATGGAATAATTTCTTCTAAAACAGCGTCTGCTACAGCTTTTTTGAAGTCACCATAACGATAACCAACAAATTCTTTTTCTGCTTCTTCAATGCTTATTTCTTTTATAGCAGCGTAGATAGTTAATAAGTTAGATATGCCAGGTTTATTTTCTACATCATATTTAACTTCATTACCCATATCAGTAACTGCAGACATAATTTTCTTACGAATTACATTTGGTTCATCTTTTAAGAAGATATCTCCTTTAGGGTCTGATTTAGACATCTTTTTAGTTGGATCACTAAGTGACATAATTCTAGCACCTACTTTTCTTATTACTGCTTTTGGTGTAACAAGAGTATCCCCATATCTATTATTAAATCTATTCACTAAATCTCTAGTAAGTTCAACGTGTTGGATTTGATCTTCTCCTACAGGCACTGTATCAGCATCATATAAGACAATATCGCATGCCATTAATACAGGATAAGCAAATAATCCTAATCCAATAGCATTTTCTTTGAGTTTTGCAGACTTATCTTTAAATTGGGTCATTCTTGAAAGCTCACCCATATATAAGTAGTTTTGCATAATCGCATTTAGTTCTGCATGAGCGGAAACAGAGCTTTGTAAGAATAAAGCGTTTTTATTACTATCTAATCCTGCTGCTAAATAAAAGCATGTAATATCAATAGAATTTTCTCTTAATTCTTCTGGCTCAATAGGTAATGTTAAAGCGTGTAAATCAGCAACAAAAATAAATGAATTACCTGCTTCGGTAGTTTTCTTAATGCTTTTTAGGACCCCAATATAGTTTCCTAATGTTAATTTGCCTGTTGGCTTTATACCAGTTAATATGTTTCCCATAGAAATGATTATAGTACAATTTTATTTAATTGTAGAGATTGCTCTTGAACTTTTACCTTTTGTGTTTTTGCTAGACAATCTATAAGTCTTAATTAAGTCATTAAATACTTCAGTAGCTCTAGCCATACTTGAAGCTTCAACTTCTAAGTCAAAATCAACAATTCCATTATATGAATTTTCATCAAGAATTAATGTGTAATCATCAATTTGAATTTCTGTTCTTT
>JAZRZD010000025.1:0-37087 GCA_045601085.1 Bacilli bacterium
TATGTTTATTCTTATATAGAAATATGGAAAATAACCCAATTGTAATTATCGGACCTTATTATAACGAAATAGACCATATCTGGGATGTTTTAGAAGATAAACATAATGAAGATTATGGTAATTTTACTATAGTAAATGGTTATTATCATAGTAAAAACATTATCGCTGTTAGAAGTTTAATCGGTATGGTGAATGCCGCAAGCGCTACAACACATGTAATAAATAAATATCACCCAAGTATGGTTATATTAAATGGCACATCAGGTGGTCATAACAAAAATGTTCATCAAGGTGATATCGTTTTAGGTAAATCTATTTTAGAAATTCATAATAGATACACCGAACATAAAGATGAGGGTGAAGGAATTGATATTACTTCCTGGAAAAATATGGGTGCTCAAATGATGAATAGTGGTGAAATAGAAAGAGTTAACGAATTCCATAGTGATGAAGAATTACTTAAACTCGCTAGTGAAGTCACTAATAAGTATGGAAAAGTCCATATTGGCACAATTGCCTCTGGTGATCAATGGTCTAAAGAGATTGATTATATCAATTACTTACACAATTCATTAAATAGTGATTGTGAAGAAATGGAAGGATTTGCAGTTGCCCAAGTATGTGACATGCTTAAAACAAAATTCATCGCAATTAGAATTATTTCTAATAATGAACTATTTGATAATGAAAAATTTGACGATATATATGGATTATATTGTCAGGAATTTACTTTAAAATTTATCGAAAAATTATAAATAACTAGTTATCTTCTCTGTTATATCTAGTTTTCATACTGTTAGAAGCAGTGGCTAAGACATGACCTAAAATCTTAATAGAGATTTCTTCAACCATGTCACAAATCTTTTGGTTTGCTTCTTCTAAAAGAGCATCATTTTTGCTATCTAAATATTTATGATCATATTCATCAAGGATTTTATAACACTTGTTAAATACTTCATTTTGATATCTATCAATAAATATAATTGCTTTAGCAAAATGTGCATCAGTTAACGCTGCAATTAATCTAGAAGTCCAGTACATATTGTTAGTGGACACTCCAGGAGTAACTTTACCAATATAGTTAGGAACTTTCTTAACACTTGTATATTGAGGGAACATACATGTAAATGCTCCTCCTCCAAAGGATGTCCATTCAACACCTTTAAGTTTATCGTCCATATAACCTCTAATTTGTTCTAAACCACAGACATCTGTGTTAGGAACACCAATTGAACGATATTTACCATGTTTAGCTTCTTTACCATATGGATTAAATTCTGTGTCTTGGTAATAACTGCTTAAAGCGAATTTCATTTCTTGAATTGTGACTTTGTGGTCTGGTTTAAATGCCCAAGGAATATCATCACTTGTAGGAGTGTAGTTACCTTCTTTAAATAAAGATGGTGCGAAATATTTAAGCATAAACCAACTTCTTGGTGTGTTATAAATATGGTCTAAATCAGTATGTGATCCAAACGCTAAACGAGGATTAAAATCACCGTTAATGTTTAAATTGATATGATTTTTGTTCATAAATTCTAATAAATCTTTGGAGCAAATGTTTTCTTTTGCTTCTCCATAAGCATCATCAAAGTCAAATCTGTCTAAACCAAATTGGTTAGGCATAATAACCATTTCATCATCTTTAACTTTTCTAGCAATGAAGTGGTGACCACCGATAGATTCAAACCACCAAACTTCGTTATCATCATTAAAAGCAAGGCCATTTCTTTCATATGTTCCATATTTTTCTAATAATTCACCAAGTCTAATAACGCCTTCTCTGGCGGTTTTGATGTATGGAAGAACTATAGTTAATAAATCTTCTTCACCAATTCCAGAAGGAATAGTTTTACCTTTTTTGTTTTTCTTTTCACAAAGTGGATCTGCACCTTCTACTAATGGATTAGAAGAAGTTGTTTCAGTTGCGTTCATGCCGACATTATATTCATTAATGCCGCATGCTGGCCATAGGCCATGAGCAGGAGTAACACTTGGATGAGAAGTGTAGCGATATGAAAAATCTGGTAATTCTATCTCAGTTTCAGAAATAACTGTTTTATATTTTTTAGGTGCTTTATTTGTATCAATAATGACGGTTTTCTTTGCTTCAAAACCTCCATCATCATTTCTAGCAATTAATGTTGAACCATCATAGCTAGCTTTTTTACCTACGAGAATTGTTGTGCATGGCATATTTATGCCCTCCTTTAATATAATTTGGGTATTATTGTATCATTTTACTAATTAACTTGTTAATCTATAATTAAATGAAAATTTATAAGTTAAATATTGATGATTTTATGCTTAAAGAAACAATGGAATTAAAAGCCTTGTTTCCACATCGTTTTGAAAAAGCTTCATTAAAAGAGACCTCATCTGAATTTTCTTTATATTTAGGTGTGTATTATTTACTCCATCAAGCCTATCCAGATTTAAAAGAAGAAGACATAAAAGTTAATGAATATGGCAAGCCATACGCAGAAGGGAAATATTTCTCATATGCTCATAAAGGTAAGATGGTAGTGCTTGCCACTGATGAAGTAGATATCGGAGTGGATGTAGAAAAAATCACTGATACTTCATATGAAAAAATAGAAAATAGTTTCTCTTTAAAAGAAAGAGATTTTATCAAGCAAGATCCTATAAATTTCTTTTATTTATGGACAAGAAAAGAAGCTCTCGCTAAATGTGTGGGGACTGGGTTAAATAGCAACATAATAAGTTTTGACGTACTAAATGACACAATTATTTATGAAGGCTTATCATTTATGATAACCACTGAAAAAGATAATAATTATATTATTAGTGCTTGTCGAAAAATCTTATAAACAATATAATGTGAAAATTATGATTTTCAAAACTAGTGATGAAGTTAAAGTAAGTAATTGTGACTTTGAAACAAAACTATCCATTTACGGAATTAGTTGTGTTTTAGAAGATGCTTTTGCCTCTTATTTTGGCAAGATTGGTTTTGATGGAATTGAAATTAGAAAAACCCATAACGCTATATGGGTATTTAGTAAATTAAAAATCAAATATATTTCTAACTTAAATTGGTCAGAAAAATTTGATGTAACAGCAAAAGTAGTGAAAAAGAGTCCAGTTAAAGTAATATTTGAAGTTGCTTTATTTAAAGATAACGAAGTTCATGCTGTTGGAAACATTGAAGCATGCACATTAAATTTAGATAAAATGACCATCAATAAATTAAGTAGTATTGGTGATGATAACTTTGAAGTTTGTGAGCCTAATGAAGTGCTTACATTTGAACAAATTCCATTAATTAACGAAGAATTTATGGGGGAATATAAGATTAATTCAACTAATCTTGATTTATCTTTCCATATGAATAATGCGGAATATATCAAACTTGCGCTTTCATTATTTACATCCAAAGAGCAAATAGAAAATAGAATTAGTGAATTCCAAATCAACTTCTTAGGTCAATCTTTTGAAGGTGACACTTTAAAGTTATATAGAAAACAAATACCTGACAAATCTTATATTGTTAACTTTGTTAATAAGGATAAAGTTGTCATTTCATGTAAGGTAAACTAGCATGAGTTGGGACATTATTTTACAAGTAATTCTTTTTGGTATCGCCTTAAGTATGGATGCTTTTGCTGTTAGTGTCACTGATGGCTTAGTTTATTCAGATATAAATAAAAAGAAATCTATAGCTATTGCGGTTACATTTGGATTAATGCAAGGAATTATGCCTTTAATTGGTTATTGGGTAATGGGATTAATTTCTTATGTAGCAGGGGCTGACGCTTCTATTGAAGCAGGGAAAATTATGGCCCTTATTGTTACTTGGCTATCTTTTGTATTATTAATTTTTATTGGTTCAAAGATGCTAATTGAGGCAATAATTGATTTAAAAAAGCCTAGTGAAGAGAAAGTTGTTAGAAAATTTTCTTATAAAGAAGTATTTATTATGGGAATTGCCACCGCAATAGACGCTTTAGCAGTTGGTGTTACTTTAAGAAGCGGTATCAGCACTGATGGAACTATCTGGTTGCACGTTGTTATTATTGCAGTGATTACGTTATTAATTTCCTTTATTGGGGTTACTTTAGGCAATGTCTTTGATCGTTTACTTAAAGGTAAGTATAGTATTACCTCAATTATTGGAGGAATAATCCTAATCTGTTTAGCAGTTTGGGTTGTCGTTTCTCATTACATTGGATAATAAAAATTTAAAATTTGTCTTTTTTATATTGTTATCTTTATAAAATAAACCTAATATTTAATTATGAACAAAAATTTAGGAATATTACTTCCAATAAGCGCTCTTCCAAGTAAAAGCGGAATAGGGGAGTTTGGTTTCTCTACTTATTACATGCTTTCATATATGGCAAAGCATCATTTTCATTACTGGCAAATCCTTCCTCTTATCCCATTAGGATTTGGTAATTCGCCATATATGTCTACATGTTCTAAAGCTATTGACTACCGTTATATTGCGTTAGATGAATTATATGAAGATGGATTATTAGATGAACTTCCACCTAGATATAGAGTGACCGCTAGTAGTATTAACTTTGAAAAAGTTGGTGAATTTAAAAGAAAATATCTTCATATTGCGTTTAAAAATTACTCAAAAACCAAAATGGAAGGTATGAAAAAGTTTAAATTCCGTCAACCATGGGTGCAATATTACGCTACATTTGAAGCATTTAAATCATTAAATAACTACCGTCCTTGGAATGAATGGAGTGATGATCAAAAATTCTATTTTGATACACATAAAACTCCTCCAAGAAACTTAATGGATTTAGTGGATTATTATGTTTTTGAACAATATATTGCTTTTAAGCAATGGCATAAAGTTTTAAGTTATGCCAATCTTAAAAAAGTCAAAATCATTGCAGATATGCCATTTTATGTTGGCTATGACTCTTTAGAAGTCTGGTTACATAAAGATCAATTTATGTTAGATGAAGAAACTTATCTTCCAAAACTTGTAGCAGGAGTGCCACCTGATGCCTTTAGTGCAACTGGTCAACTTTGGGGCAATCCTATCTATAATTTTGAAAAAATGAAAGAAAATAACTACGACTTATTAGTGGATCGTTTAGGTTATTTATCTAAACAATGTGACTATTTAAGAGTGGATCACTTTAGAGCGTTTGATACATATTGGATTATTCCAGGAAATGAAGATTCCGCTATTAATGGGGAATGGGTAATTGGTCCTAGAGAAGATTTCTTTAAGTGTTTTTACAAGAAATATCCTGATGCACATTTAATCGCAGAAGACTTAGGAGATTTATTCCCAAGTGTTGATGAATTAAGAGATAATGTTGGCCTTCCAGGTATGTTTATTTCTCAATTTCATCTTTTAGATGATATGGATACTTCTAATCGTGTTGTTTATACAGGAACTCACGACAATATGACATTACTAGGTTTTGTTAATTCACTTAATGATGAACAAATTACTGCTTTAGCTCATAAAGTAAAATGCCGTAAAAACCAATTATTTAATGGCATCATGGAATATACAATGCATTTACCAAGTGTAATAACAATTATTCCAATGCAAGACTTATTAAGACTTGATGATAAAGCTAGAATGAACACTCCAGGAACATGTGGAGCTCCTAACTTTATGTGGAAGATGCGTGACTTTGATATGTTTGATAAAATCAAAGTAGTTAATAAAGGTGACAAATATTATGGAAAAAAATAAAAAAGTATTAATAGGTAATCTTATCTTAGTGGGTATTATGGTTACTTTAACTATTTTGCTTCCTATTCTTGTCAATTTGTGGACAAAGTAATAAAAGTATTTACATTTATTTATAAATAAAATATAGTAATTATGCGTTAAGTAATTAACGTAGATACTCAATGAATATTTGAGTGGCTTATGCCACTCTTTATTTTTGAAAGGAAGTTATGGAGCTAATTGAAGTAAAAGATTACGTATCAAATTATCTTAAAGAGAGCGGTTATCGTTTATACGATTTTAAACTTTCTAGAGATGGTAAATCAGTAACTTTTCATATCGTAGTAGATAAAATTGGTTACATTTCTTTAGATGAGATTTCTTCTTTAGCGGATAAAATCAGTGAAGATTTATCTAATAAGATTAATGATGACTTCATGATTGATTGTTGTTCCGCTGGAGCAGAAAAAGAACTTCAAACTGAAGACATTAAGTTTTATTTAAATGAAATTGTGGATGTTTCAATTCATCACGCAGTGGAGAAATTAGATAAAGTCCATGGTGTCTTAAAAGAAGTAAATGAACAAGAAATTACAGTAGAAATGAATTTCTCTGGAAGAAAAAAGAGTATCAAAGTTAACTTATCTAACATTGCACACATATTTTTAGCGGTTAAGTAATAAAGGAGTATTTTATGAAACTAGCAAACCTCGAAGAATTTAAAGAAGCTTTATTCAAAATGGAAGAAGAAAGAAGAGTTCCACATGATTTAGTTATTGAAACTCTTAAAGATTCCATGGCAAGAGCTTATAGAAAGGAACTTGGACAAGATGACGCTAACATCAAGGTAGAAATTGATCTTGATAATGGTGTTATTGATATGTTTGAAGTCAAGATTGTCAAAAAAGATGTAGAAGATGATTTTCTTGAAATCGAACTTGCAGAAGCCAAGAAAGAAAATAAAGACTATAAAGAAGGCGATGAATATTTAATCCCTGTCGATATTAACGCTCTTAGAAGAGCAACATTAATGTCTTTTAAGACAATAATGAAACAAAAATTCTCTCAAATTGAAAAAGATCAATTAAATGAAGAATTCAAGGGAAAATTACAAACTATCGTTACTGGTAGAGTTGAAAAGATGGATGAAAAAGGTGCTACTGTTAATATTGGTAGAAGCACAGTTTATCTCACCAGAAAACAAATGATTGGTGATGAAGTTTTTGAACCATTAGATACAATTAAAGTTTATATCAACGAAGTTGCTACAGGTAAAACTGGTGCACACATCATTGTTTCACGTAGCTGCCCAGGATTCTTAGAAAAATTATTTGAAGAAGAAATCCACGATGTCTATGATAAGACCATTACAATCAAGGCTATTGCTAGAGAAGCCGGAGCAAGAAGTAAGGTCGCTGTTTATTGTGCTGACCCACAAATTGATGCATGTTCAACATGTATTGGTAAGAGTGGTTCCAGAATTCAAAAGATTGTTAACCAATTAGGTAATGGCACTTCTAAAGAAAAAATCGATGTTATCGCTTATAGCGAAATCCCAGGTTTATTTATTGCAGAAGCATTAAAACCTGCCAAAGTAGTTGGTGTTGATGTTGATGAAGAAAACCATTCAGCATTAGTAGTTGTTGAAGATGATTCTTATTCTTTAGCAATTGGTAGAAAAGGTATCAACTCACGTTTAGCTGCTAAATTAACTGGTTATTCAATTGATATCGTTGTTGAAAAAGAAGCACAAGAAGAAGGCTTTGAATATGAATTATTACCTTCCTTAGTGCTTAAAGATCAAGAATTACGTGCTACTAAGAGAAGTAATGAACTTGCCAAAGAATTTTCTAGACCAGTTTCTGTTCCAGGAGTTCCTGAAGGTTATGTTGCTCCTCAAGAAAGAGTTTATTCTGATACTAAGAATGATTTTGATGAAGTTCTCGAAGAGAAAGTGGAAGAAGAAATCTCTACTGAAACTATTGAAACTTCTGTTAATAAAGAAGAAACAAAAGCTCAAGAAGTTAAGACTACAGTTAGCTTAGAAGATCTTGAAAAATCTCTTGCTTCTAGTAAAGACACAAAAGAAAAACGTTCTTACAAACGTAACAATAAAGTGGAGAAGAAAGAAGAAGAGGAAGAAGCTCCAGTTATTACCAAAGTTGCCCCAGAACAACGTATGGCTATTTACACTGAAGAAGAAGAAAAAGAATTCGAACTTGAAGATCAAATTGAAGAAGAAGTCGAAGACGATGATGTCGACTACGACGACTACGATGAATATTACGATAAATAATATTTAGTTTTATGACTCCAGAAATCTCAAGAATGTGCGTGGTAACACGTGAGAAGAAACCTAACAGTGAACTCTTTAGAGTTGTTAGGTTAAAAAGTGGTGAAATCAAATGTGATTTTCTCCATAAAGAGAAAGCTCGTGGAGCATATATTAGCAAATCACTTAAAGTAATTATAGAAGGGCAAAAAAGAAAAGCCCTTTCTAAAGCTTTAAGAAAAGATGTTGGAGATGAAATTTATATTGAACTAATTCAGCATCTAAAGTAAAGGAGGACATTTTATGGGTAAAGATAATAAACACCCTTCACGTGAAGTTAACGTTTCCACAAAAGTTAATGCGGATAAAGTTAAATCTAAAGTAAATTGTGGTGTATTTGTTTACACCGGCGCTATCAGCGTTAGTGAATTAGCAGCCTCTTTAAATATTGCTAGTTCCGATATTATCAAATTTCTTTTTATGCAAGGAAAGATGATAACAATCAACACTATATTAGATGATGAATTAATTGGCACAATTTGTTTGGAATTTGGCTATGATTTTGAAAAGAAAGTTGTTGTAGCTGCAGAAGATTTTGAAAATCTTGAAGTTAATGATGATCCCGCCAAACTCAAAGAAAGAGCCCCAGTTGTTACCATTATGGGCCATGTTGACCATGGTAAAACCACTTTAATTGACGCAATTAGAAATTCTAATCTTGTCGCAGATGAAGTAGGTGGTATTTCTCAAGAAATAGGTGCTTACCAAAAAGAATACAATGGTAAGAAAATTACATTTATTGACACCCCAGGGCATGAAGCTTTTACTGAAATGAGAAGTAGAGGTGCTAGTGTTACTGATATTGTTGTTTTAGTAGTTGCTGCAGATGATGGAGTTATGCCTCAAACAATTGAAGCTATAGACCACGCTAAAGCAGCAGGAGTTCCTATTATTGTTGCTATTAACAAAATGGATAAGCCAGGTGCTGATCCAAATAGAGTTAAAACTGAATTAATGGAACACGATGTCATCGCTGAAGAATATGGTGGAGACGCTATTATTGTAGAAATCTCTGCAAAACAAAAGAAAAATATTGAAGGTCTTTTAGAGGCAATTGTTTTAATTAGCGAAATGAAAGAATTAAAGGCTAATCCTGATAGATATGCCTATGGCACAGTATTAGAGGCTACCTTAGATAAAAATGAAGGCGCTAAAGCTACATTATTAATCCAAAACGGCACTTTAAACCAAGGTGATTTCCTTGTTGTTGGTACAAGTTATGGAAAAGTTAGAAGAATGACTAATGAATATCGTAAGGTATTAGCAACTGCTCTTCCATCTACTCCAGTAAGTGTTATTGGTCTAGAAAGTGTTCCTGAAGCAGGTGATAGATTTATGGCCTTTGCCCAAGAAAGCGAAGCCCGTGAAATTGCTTTAAGACGCAAACAAATTAAAGACGCAAAAGAAAAGAGTAAATCTTCTGCTGCATCTTTAGATGATTTATATAACCGTATTCATGAAGATCAAATGAAAAACTTAAATATCATCATTAAAGCAGATTCCACAGGTAGTGCAGAAGCAGTTAAAAACTCACTTGAAAAACTCTCAAGTAATGAAGTTAAAATCAATGTTATCCGTGCATCTAGTGGTGCAATCACTGAAAGTGATGTTCTTTTAGCTAGTGCTAGTGGCGCTATTATTTATGGTTTTAATGTTAGACCAGATAGCAAAACCCGTGCAAAAGCAGAAGAAGATAAGATTGAAATTAGATTACATAGAATTATTTACGCTTTAATTGAAGAAATCCAAGCCGCTATTAAAGGTATGGAAATCCCAGAATTAACTGAAAAAATTACTGGCCAAGCTGAAATTAGACAAATATTTAAAGTTTCTAAAATTGGCAACATTGGTGGTTGTATGGTCACTGATGGAGTAATTAAAGCCAATCAACAAGTCCGTTTAATTAGAGCAGGCGTTGTTATTTATGATGGTAAACTTTCTTCCTTACAACGTGGTAAAGACGCTGCTAAAGAAGTTAAAGCAGGCTTTGAATGTGGTTTAACTATTGAAAACTTTAATGACATTAAAGAAGAAGATATCGTTGAAGGATATGAAATGGTGGAAGAAAAATAATGGCAAACAAACAAGCACGTATTGAATCTATTATTAGAAAAAATCTATCTAATATCGTTCAATTTGAATTAAATGATCCACGTATTGGATTTATTTCTATTCCAGAAGTAAAAGTTTCTAGTGACTTTTCTCACGCAAAAGTATTTGTTTCTTTCTTTAATGAGAAAGATGAAAAAACTGGATTAGAAGTACTCAACGGTGCGAAAGGATTCATTCGTTCAAGACTTGCTAGTATGCTTGACAGAAGAAGATGTCCAGATATCTCTTTCGTCGTAGATGAAGGCTATAAAGCAGAAGAAAGAATCACTGAACTTCTTAATAAATCTAAATAAGTTTATTATTAATAATAAAAAATGGAGAGGGATTATACGTCCTTCTCCATTTTTATATGTTTGATGTTAGCTTCCATGAATGGCTCATCAACTTCCTTAAATCCACAGCTACCATAGAAATTTCGTAGATGATATTGAGCGTGTAAGACAAGTTTAACTGGTGTAAATTCTTTAGTTAACATTTCCACAAAATATAAAAGTGCTTGTCTTCCATATCCTTTTCTTTGATATTTATCTAATATCGCAAATCTTTGAATTAAGATTTCATTATCGGTTTTTAAATATCTGATTGTTCCAATTGGTTCATCAAATAATTTAATTAAGAAATGTTTTGCGTCATTTTCTTCATTTAATATGTATTCGTCATCATAAGGAACATTTTGCCCAATGATAAAAACACGGTTTCTTATGTCATCCACAAGTGTCTTTTGATAGATGGTTGTTACTGGTGTTAAATTTAACCCACATTGATTAATTTGGAGTGATACATAACTACTCCATGTATCTAAGTGAGTAGGGTTATCTAACATCCTTAAATAATTTTCATATGCATTAGGGAAAGTTTTATATATTCCTAAGAGCATTTGTTTAACATTTTCTCTTGTTGTTTCTTTATCTGCAGGGCAGTGAGAAGGAAATACTGGAAGATTTTCTTCTTTCACTAGTCGGATAATATCTTTTTCTCTTACTAAACATAGAGGACGAATAAATTCAATATCCGCTCTTTCTAGATGCATTTTAGGAGAAAAAGTCGCTAATCTGCCACCATAAATTTGGTTCATAAAGAATGTTTCTATTGCGTCATCCGCATGATGAGCGAATGCTACTTTTTTATAGCCTAAATCTTTAGCAACTTTGTTGATGCTAGCTTTTTTCATCTTTGAACATATAGAACAAGGTAAATGATGTCCATCAGTTTGATTAGCTTTTAAGATAGGATAAACTTCTTTAGAATCTTGAACTATTAAATTAAGCCCTAAAGAGGCAATATATTCTTTTAATTCAGTAGCGGAAAAGTTATCAAAACCTAAATCTAATATGACTGGTTGAATCTCAAAATCTGTATGAGAAAATTTCTTATACAAATTAAGTGCGTATAATAACGCAATAGAATCTTTACCACCTGAAACACCTACAACAATCTTGTCACCAGTGGTAATAAGATTATATTTTTGATCAGCTTTTCTAATACACGCTAATACAGTACGGATTGCTTTCATATAATATATATTATATTGTATTGTTATGGAAATGAATGGATTTCTATTAATTAATAAACCAAAAGATTGGACTAGTAGAGATATTTGTAACAAAATATCCCATATTTTACATTATAAAAAGGTTGGTCATATAGGCACTCTTGATCCATTTGCGACTGGATTATTAATTGTGATGATTGGTAACGCTACAAAAACCAGTTCATTATTTGATGATTTTTCTAAAACTTATGAAGCTAATCTTGTATTTGGTAAACAAACAAATACAGGAGATGTTATGGGAGAAGTTATTAAAGAAAAACCAGTCATAAATTTAACTAAAGAAGTCTGTGAATCCGCAGTTAAATCTTTTATTGGAACTTATTCTCAACTTCCTCCAATGACCAGTGCAATTCATGTTAATGGAGTTAAGTTATATCAACTTGCCCATCAAGGTATTGAAGTAGAAAGAGAGCCAAGAAATGTCACTATTTATGACGCAAAAGTATTAGATTTTAACGGAAATTCACTTACTTTTGAAGCAAATGTAAGTAAAGGCACATATATTAGAACTTTAGGGGAAGATATCGCTAAAAGAACTAATAATGTTGGTTATTTAGGTTCATTAAATAGAACCTCAATAGGGCCAATTACTTTAAGTAACGAGCATGTTATTAATATTGAAGAAGTTAGTGAAGATAAGATTATTCCAATAAGTGATTTAATCACTTTTATTCCTACTCTTGAATTAGCAGGACCAGTAATAAATAAAGTTAAATCTGGAGTGACATTATCACTAAATAACGCTCATCAAGCAGAGAAAGTTTTACTTGTTGATCAAGATAAGAATGCATTAGCGATTTATGGTAAAATTAATGGTAATTTATATAAATGTCTTAGAGGCTTATGGTCATGAAGATAATTGAATTTAACTATTTAAATGTTCCAGAAGAATATCAAAACCTTCACTTATGTTTAGGTTATTTTGATGGTATACATTTAGGCCATCAAAAAATAATTAAAACTGCATTAAATAATTCTAAAGAAGTGGCAGTGTTAACATTTGATGAATCTCCTGCTTATGTATTAGGTATTAAGGCCTCAAATAGAGTGTTAACTTCCCTTGCAGATAAAGCAGAAATATTAGAGAAAATGGAAGTTAAATATTTATTTATACTTCATATTGATAGAGAACTATTATCTTTAGATAAGAAGATGTTTATTTGGCAAATACTTAAGATAATTAACCCAAGTAAAATCTATTGCGGTAGTGATTATCGTTTTGGTAAAGACGCTTTAGGAACTCCAAATGATTTAAAAGCATTTTTTGATGTCGAAGTTTTCCCACTTGAAAAGCAAGGAAATGAAAAGATTTCTTCTCGCACAATTACTGCATTAATTAACACTGGAGAAATAGAAAAAGCTAATAATTTATTAGGTAGAAATTATTTCTTTTACGGTTTAGTGGTTGATGGAGAAAAAACTGGTCATAAGTTAGGATTTCCAACCGCAAACATTACATTAGACTACGATAATGTACTTCCTAACTATGGAGTTTATGCCTGTAAAGTGATAGTTTTTGATGAGGAATATAAGGCAATTTTATGCTATTCAAATAAACCTACATTTGGATATCGAGATAAAGATGTTTTAGAGATCCACATCATTAATTTTAACCAATCAATTTATGGTGTTACTCTTAAAGTGGAATTACTTAAAAAGATAAGAAATATCATTAAATTTGACTCTACTGATGATCTTATAAAACAAATTGAAAATGATATTACGCAACTATAATTAACTGGATTATTAAAAATAATTGATTTATTTAGTTTTAGTGCTTAATATATTAAAGGCGACTTATTTCTAGAACAAACGAAACCCTAACGTTGCTTCCGGAATTAAGTTAAGTTAAAAAGAAAGGGGAAAAATCATGGCTTTAAAGAAAGAAGTTAAAGCGGAAATCGTTAAGAAATACGGTAAAAACGCTAATGATACAGGTTCTGTCCAAGTTCAAGTAGCTTTATTAACAGAACAAATCAAAGCATTAACCGAACACTTAAAGAAAAACCATAAGGATGCCGCAAGCAAAAGAGGCTTAATGATTCTTGTTGGTCAAAGAAGAAGTTTATTAGACTACTTAATTAAGACTGATAGAGAAGCATACTTCAAATTAATCGCAGACTTAGGATTAAGAAAGTAATTAAGTTAAATTAGAATTAACCACTTCAAATTGAAGTGGTTTTTTATTGAATATTATAAATATTATGATATATTAGAGTTGTTTATATAGAGGTAAAAAGAAAATGAAAAAAACATTCGAATTAGAGTTCGAAGGAAAGACATTTAAAGTTGAACTCGGCGAAATTGCAAAGCAAGCAGATGGCGCTGTGTTAGTTAGACTTAATGAAACAGTAGTTCTTTCCACAGTATGTGCAAGTGATTTACCAAAAGAAGGTGACTTCTTCCCACTCACAGTAGTGTATCAAGAAAAACAATACGCTATCGGTAAAATTCCTGGTTCCTTCACCCGTAGAGAAGGTAAAGATGGTGAACATGCCACTTTAACAGCCAGATTAATTGATCGTCCAATCAGACCAATGTTCGCAGATGGCTTCCGTAATGAAGTTCAAATTGTTAACACTGTCATGTCTGTTGATCAAGATTGCACTCCAGAAATGTCCGCAATGCTTGGTT
Organism: Bacilli bacterium; assembly: GCA_045601085.1. Lineage (GTDB taxonomy): Bacteria > Bacillota_I > Bacilli_A > RFN20 > CAG-826 > JAZRZD01. The sequence continues at coordinate 14,308 of JAZRZD010000025.1, forward strand.
CTTCCTTAGCACTTGGCATTTCCGATATTCCATTTGATGGTCCTATCGCTGGAGTTTATGTTGGTAGAATTAATGGAAAATTCATTATTAACCCAACAGTAGAAGAAAAAGAATTAAGTGACATTGATTTAGCAGTTGCTGGTACAAAAGAAGCAATTAATATGGTTGAAGCTGGTGCTGCACAAGTCAGTGAAGAAGATATGTTAGACGCTTTAATGTTTGGTCATGAAGCTATTAAAAAGCTCTGTGCATGGCAAGAAGAAATCATTAAAGAAGTTGGCAAACCAAAAAGAGTTGTTGAACTCTATAAATGTGATCCTGTCATTGAAAAAGATATCACCGATAGAGCAGAAGCTAGATTAGTTAAAGCTATCTCTATCTTTGATAAACTTGAAAGACAAGACGCAATTGACGCTATTGAAAACGAAATCAGAGATGATTATGATTCACGTCAATATGAAGATGAAAAAACACATCAAAAAACTATGCACATGGTTAACGAAACCCTTGAAGGTCTTGTTGCTAAAGAAGTTCGTAGATTAATTACTGATGAAAAGATTCGTCCAGATGGTAGAAAAGTTGATGAAATTCGTCCACTTGATGCCCAAGTTGATTTATTACCAAGAGCACATGGTTCCGCTATGTTTACTAGAGGTCAAACTCAAGTAATCGCTATTACAACTTTAGGTGCAAAGAGTGATGAGCAAATTATTGATAATTTGACTTCCGAAAATACTCGTCACTGGATGCATCATTATAACTTCCCACCTTATTCAGTTGGTGAAGTTGGTAAAATGGGTTCCCCAGGTAGAAGAGAAATCGGTCATGGTAAACTCGGTGAAAGAGCATTATCATACGTTATTCCTCCAGTGGAAGAATTCCCATACACAATTAGAACTGTTGCTGAAGTAGTTGAATCTAATGGTTCTTCTTCCCAAGCTAGTATTTGTGCATCATGTATGTCATTAATGGCAGCAGGTGTTCCTATTAAAGCCATGGTTAGTGGTATCGCTATGGGCTTAATTAGCTCTGGCCCACTTGATGGCAAACATCCATATACAATCCTTACTGATATTCAAGGTTTAGAAGATCACTTCGGTGATATGGACTTCAAAGTTGCTGGTACTGAAAACGGTATTACCGCTTTACAAATGGATATCAAAATCAAAGGCGTTACTAAAGAAGTTCTTCGTGAAGCTTTAGCTCAAGCACATGACGCTCGTGCAAAGATTAGAGAAGTTATGAAAACCGCTATTAGCGAACCACGTAATGATGTTGGAAAATATGCTCCAAAAATGGATACATTCATGATTGATCCAGATAAGATCAGAGAAGTCATTGGTACTGGTGGTAAAGTCATTAATGACATTATTGCCCAATGTAATGATGTAAAGATTGATATCGAAGATAATGGCCAAGTTACCATCTATCATATGGATAGAGAAATCATTAACAAGGCTAAAGGTATGATTAATGATATCGTTAGAGAAGCCAAAGTTGGTGAAGATTTCGAAGGTGAAGTCACTAGAATTGAAGATTATGGCTGTTTTGTTAAGTTATTCGGTTCTGTTGAAGGCTTATGCCACGTTTCCCGTTTAGCATGGGAATATGTTGCTGATCCAAGAAGCATTGTTAAACTTGGTGACAAAATCAAAGTGAGAGTTATCGAAATCGATGAAAAAGGCAAAGTGAAAGTTTCTCATAGAGAATTTACTGAAAAACCAGAAAATTACGTAGAAGCTCCACATATTGAACACAATCATCGTCCAGATAATTCCTTCAAAGGCCCACGCAAATTTAAAAAATAAGTTATTTAATAACAAATAATTGACCGGTTCGCCGGTCTTTTATTTTCCTTATATTATTATTTTTATTCTAATTTTATTAGAAATGATATATATTATTATTAACATATTTTTATATAGTCAATGAAAGGTATCTATGAACGACAAGATTAAAGTTATTGCTTTAAGCGGTTTAGATGAAAATGGCCGCGATTGTTACGTTATTGAAATCAATAATGATATTTTTGTTTTAGACGCAGGTTTATCTTTGCCAGATAAATCAATGCCTGGAATCGATGCATTACTTCCTAACTTTGAATATTTAAGAGCAAATAAAGAACGCGTAAAAGCATATATTATTGGTCAAGGACATGATGAAAACTGTGGCGCTTTAGAATATTTATATCCTTTAGCACCTGCACCTATATACTGCACACAAACAACTAAAGATGTAATTGTTTTTACTGCAATTCAACATCATCACTCCACAAATTTTGACTTTGTAATAGTGGAATCTACTAGTAAACATATTATTGCAGGTAGAGAAGTTAACTTCTTTGAAACTGCTCATAATATTTCTGATACCTTTGGTATTGCGATTTCTACATCATTAGGAAATATTATCTATACAGGTGACTATATTATTGAATTTTCTTCTGGCGAAACAGGATTTGCTTTTAATTTAAAAGCACTTGAACCAATCGCTAGTAAGCCAACATTCTTATTAATGAGTGAATCAAAAGCTTCTACTAGAGAAGGATTCTGCTCTCCAAAACATAAAATTTATAACAAAATTGTTCGTAAAATAACTTCCAGTGAAAAGCGTGTATTTATTTCTTGTTTCTGGGAAAATTATTACCGTATTAAGGAAATTATCGCTGCGGTTAAAGCCGCTCATAAAAAGATTTATTTTTATAATAAATTCACTAAAGATATCATGGAAAACTTAATTATGAACACTAAATGGTGTTCCTTAAGAAAAGAAGATATCCTTTCTAGTGATGATTTATTCCGTTTTCCAAAAAAGAATCTAGTAATTTTGTTACTAGGTAGTGGCGCGGATATTTATGAAGAAATTGGTTTAATTGCTGCAAATAGAAACGCTGATAAACGTATTGTTTTAGATAAAGAAGACATCTTTATTTCTGCAAGTTTACCTACCCCAGCACTTGAAACAATTTGCACTAGAAATGTTGATCTATTATACCGTAGTGGTTGTGAGGTTTTGTGGCTTAAAAATAAAGATGTAACCGCAATGCATCCTCATACAGATGACTTAAAATTCTTCTTATCTTTCTTTAAACCAAAATACTATCTTCCAGTTAGAGGAACATATGTAAATTTAATGGAGAATGCTAAATTAGCATTATCTATGAATATTGGTTTAAATCATATGAATGTTTTTATCCTCGATAATGGTATGACTTTATCATTTAATGAGAATGGAATTCCTTCTATAAAACCATACGATGGGAATGCTATCCCAATTGCTCCAATTTTAGTAGATGGAACTGGTATTTCTAGAGCTGGTGCAGATGTAGTTGAAGATCGTCGTAAACTTGGTGTTGATGGTGTTGTAGTTATTGCTGCAACAGTTAATAAAACCACTCACTCTTTAGTGGCAGGTCCTGATTGTCAAATGAGAGGATTTGTCTACGTTAAAGAAGCAGAACCAATTTTAAAAAGTATTACAAAGATATTTTTAGATACGATTGCCCCTTATGTAGATGGTCAAGTTGCATCTAAAGATGCAGTATTAGATGATTTTAAAAATAAAGTCTCAAGATTTATTCGTCGTGAACTTGGTCGTGACCCAATGATTTTAGCGACATTAATTGATGTAGATTAATTATCACTTTATTGTGTAATTAATTTTTGATTTTTTGCTTACGCGCATATACAATATACATATGAGCGATAAGAAAATAAGTGTACAACCAAAAACCATAAAGCGTGTAATTGCTGTTACAACGCTTTTATTTTCTATATCATCTGCATTAAATATGGGTTATGTAGGCAAAGCCTTAGCATTCCCATTTTTCTATCTTTTTGGTATTGGAGCATATTTCATCTATGCTTTAATTGCTTTCTTATCTCTTGGATTCATCTTTAAAGGCAAAATCATTAAAGTTAAGTTCAAATATTTTATTGTTAGTTTAATTGTTTTTATATTCTTAAGCGCATTAATTTCCTTAATTTATTCCATGATTAGTGAATATAGATTAACTGTATTTGAATCTATTGAAGCAGAAAATAAACTTAATTTTATTGAATATCTTAATGGATTAATTGGCACAATTGGGGGAAGTGATGGTTATTTTGCTTCCGGATATATTAATTTCTTTGGTGAATATTATATTGGTGGTGGATTCTTAGGTAGTGTAGTCGCTGCACTTTTAAGTGATTTAATTACTCCAGTTGGTGCAGTTGTTATTACTTGTGTAGTTATCGCTGCGACAATATTTACTTTATTTTTACCTTTATTCTTTGTGAAAAAAGGACCAAAAGAAGAAGTAAATAATGTTGTAGTAGGTGAACAAATTGAAAATTATGATGTTATTAGTAACGCAAATAAGATCTTTAATACCCCTGAAGAAGCCAATGAAGCTGCTCATATTAATGAGCCAAAAGAAAGTCCATCTTCCTTTAGTGCTTCTCCATTTGCCTCTAGACATGTTATTTCTAGTGATAATTTAAATGTTCAAGCAGAACCTTTATTTTCTAAAGCAAAATTCCATTTAGGGGATGATGAACCTGTTAGTAGTGTTTCTACTCCTACTCAAGAAGAACCTATTTCTCCAAGTATTTCTGAACCTGTTTACAATGAACCAGTCAATGATATTTCTCCTAACTATTTTAATGAACCAGTAGAAGAACCTGTTGCTCCAGTAGTAGAAGAGAATAATTATTTTGAAGAGCCTATTAATGAAGAAATCCCTACCCCAGTAGTAGAAGAAAATAACTATTTTAATGAACCTGTTGAAGAAGAAATCCCTGCTCCTTCTATAGAAGAAGAGCCAGTAGAAGAACACGCTCCATTATCATTTAATCAATTTAGAAATAGAAATATTGAACCAGAACCAGAACCAGTTATTGAACCTGAACCAGTAGTGGTTGAACCTCCTAAAAAGAAAGAAAGAGTAAACTGGATTCCTCCTTCAATTGATTTACTTGAAGAATATGATTCTGGTGACACAAAAGAACTTAATATTCGTGTTGCAGAAGAAAGAAAAGCAATTATTAATCAAGCTTTTAGTGATTTTAGAGTTAAAGCACATGTTGCAAATTATATTATCGGTCCTAGTGTTACTAGATTTGAAATTGAATATGACGCTACTGAGAAAGCTGATAACGTTAGAAGATACGTTGATGATATCTCTGTTAGATTAAATGGTGTTGCTATTACATTTAATGTAAGAGTTTTAGGTTCTGCCTGTAGTTCATTTGAAATGAGTAATGAAAAAGCAATTACTGTGCCATTTAAACAAATAATGACTTCTTTACCAAGTGCAAGTGAATGTCCATTTGCCATTGGTTTTGGATTAGATGTTAAAGGTGACCTTAAGTGGGCTAACTTTACTAAACTCCCACACTTACTTTTAGCAGGATCTACTGGTAGTGGTAAATCTGTTTATATTAACTCAATTATTAATACCCTCATCATGAGAAATTCTCCTGATGATTGTAAACTCGTTTTAGTTGACCCTAAGATTGTAGAAACAAAGATTTATTCTGATATTCCTCACTTATTATGCCCAATTGTTTCTGATGCATTTGAGGCTAATGAATTAATGAAACGTTTAATTGATGAAATGGAACGTCGTTATAAATTATTAGGTGATAAATACGTTAAAAGTCTTGATGAATATAACGATTTAGCGGAAGAAGAAGGATTTGATAAAGAACCATTTATCTTCGTTATTATTGATGAATACGCTAACTTAATTGGTAATTGTAAAGAACTTAATGAAGGTGTTTCTACATTAGCTGCTAAAGCAAGAGCTGCTGGCATTCACCTTTTCCTTGCTACGCAAAGACCTTCAACAGATGTTATGACAGGTACAATTAAATCTAACTTTGCAAATAGAATCGCCCTTTTAGCAGCATCACAAACTGACTCTATTACCATGATTAATGAAAAAGGCGCTGAAAGCTTAATTGGTAATGGTGACGCTTTAATTATGTCACCACTTCTTTCTAGAAATGGTAATGTCCGTGTACAGGGTGCATTTATCTCTAATAAAGAGATCATGCGTATTGTTTCTTACTTAAAAGAACACTACAAACCTGATTATGATCCTAGATATGATAACTTAGCAAAAGTTGAAGAAGAAGAGAGTTCAAATCCAAGCTTTGGTGGTAAACTTGCCGCTGATGCAGATGAATATGAAACAATCAAAGATTGGGTTATGCAATATGAAAATATGTCCATGTCAAAGATTCAAGCTAACTGTGGCGTTGGATTTAATAAGGCACAAAGAATTGTTATTCGTTTACAAGAAGAAGGTATTTTAAGTCAAGAAAAGATATCTAGTAATGTTGGGTATAAAGTTTTAAAAAGAGAAAATCGTTTCTATAACGGCCCAGATAATGATTCTAGTGATTATGTTTCCTAATTATGGCAAATTCATTTTTTAAGGCATCTTTATCATCATTAAACACTATTAGGGTGTTTCTTTTCACAAACATGCCTCAAAGAAATAAATATGTTTTTACATTTTATTCACCAAAAACATCATATAAACCAGAAATTATTAAAATAACTTCTCAACAAACTTTCACAATTGTGGATTTAAAACTTAAAGAAAATATTGAATTTGGTTATGGATATCAATTATCTTTAAATGATTTCGGTATAACCGAAGTTGATGTTTCTGATGCGGTTAACTTCCCTGAATTTGATGAAATGTTTAACTATGACGAAGATGATTTAGGCGCAACATACACTAAAGAAGAAACGACATTCGCTATTTGGGCTCCTTTAGCGATTGCAGTAGTTTTGGAATTAGAAAATGAAGATTCTTCTTTTGCCGGACATTTCTTAACAAGAACTGATAAAGGTGTATTTAGATTAACTGTCAAAGGCGATTTACTTAACCGTAAATACGCTTACCACATCAATAATAGTGGTATTACTCGTAAATGTAATGATCCTTATGGAAAAGGCACATCTTTAGATTCTTTATATTCTGCAATTGTTGATGTTTCTAAAATTAAAAATAGAACAAAGATTACGCCTACCAATAAGATTTCTAATTATGTTGATGCAGTTATTTATGAAGCTTCTGTTAGAGATTTTACTGAAAAAGCAGACACTATTAAACATAAAGGTAAATTCCTAGGTTTAGTAGAACCTAATGTAAAAACTAAAAAAGGTAATCCTTTAGGATTAGATTATTTAAAATATTTAGGAATCACACACTTACAACTTCTTCCAATAGTGGATTTTAGAGGAGTAAGTGACATATACTCTTGTGATTCATATAACTGGGGATATGATCCAATTTCTATCTTTTCTTTAGAAGGTAGTTATTCTTCTTGCCCAGAAAATCCAACAAGTAGACTAGAAGAATTTACATATATGGTAGATGAACTCCATAAAAACAATATTCGTGTGAATATGGACGTTGTTTTTAACCATGTCTATGAATATATGTCTAGCATGTTTGAAAAAGTTGTTCCTAACTATTTCTTTAGAAGAAAAAGTAATGGTTTAATCGCTGACGCAAGTGGATGCGGAAATGACTTTGCTAGTGAAAGATTTATGGCCCGTAAAATAATTAAAGATGCTTTACGTTACTTCTTAGAAGTATTTGATGTAGATGGCTTTAGATTTGATTTAATGGGTTTAATTGATAAAACTACAATTTTAGGAGCATTTAAAGAGTTAAAAGACATTAAAAAAGACTTAATGTTCTATGGCGAAGGATGGGACATGGGTTATGAATTACCTAAACAAGAGAAATGTATTATTGAAAACGCTAAAGATTTAAAAGATTTAGCTTTCTTTAACGATACATTTAGAGATATTATCAAAGGTCCTAATGGGTTAAGTGGACTTCGTGTTAAAGGATATGCTAATGGGGATGTTAGTTACGTTAATGGTGCAGAATACGTTATTGCAGGATGTACATTACCATATACATACGCACCTAAATATATCTCTGCAAATCAAACAATCAATTATATTGAATGCCACGATAACTTCACTTTAATGGATAAACTTTCTAATTCTAATGAAGATGAAGATTTATCGATGATAAAAAATAGATTTAAATTAATGAGTATGTTAAATATTCTTTCATTTGGTGTGCCATTTGTTCATATGGGTCAAGAAGTAATGCTTTCTAAAAATATGCATGGAAATACCTATAATGAAAAAGATATTAACGCTATGAATTGGGATAAGGTTGATGAGCATTTTGATAATGTTAAATTATTAAAAGATTTAATCGAATTTAGAAATGCTGTTGGTACTTATTCTTTATCAGATCCAAATGAAATTAATGAGCATTTAAGTTTTTATAAACTAGATAATGGTTTATTAACGTTTACAGTTAAAAATAAGAAAGGAGGACATCTCGGCACTGGCTTTGTTGTTATTATTAATCCTACGAGCACAACAAAAGAATATGTTCTTGATGAGGAATCTCAAGTTATATTCTCAAATTGTGGGTTAACAATTAATCAAAAAATATTCCACGATAGAGGAATAGTTGGCCCAAGTTCATTTATCATTTTTTCTAAATAATTCTAAGTTCAATATTGCTTAGGAGGAATTTAGCAATGATAAGCAGTGTAATAATTAAAGGCATAATTGGTGAAAAAATTAATGCAAATTTAAGAGAAATAAGTTTTACAGATGATGTAGCCTTATCTTCTCATAGGGAAGCTATTGTTTCTCATATTCCAGTTCTATATTGGACACGTGATGAGCGAAACGCTCTAAATAATGTTCCTAGTGGTAGTGTAATTCTAATCAAGGGACATATTGAGTCAGATGTAGATATTGGATTATATGTATTAGCCGAGTATTTTGAAATAATTTATGAAAATAAAAAACATATTTAGATGGATAGGATTTTCTCTCATATTTGGTCCTGCTTTATTATGGGCTTATTTAACTTGGATGATTAGATATTCCAAACATAGAGAAAAATATTCTTTTGAACAAAGATACAAGAAAGTATTTAAAATTATGAACTTAGCAGTTCGTAAATATCACGTGAATATTCATGTTGAAGGCGAAGAAAATATTCCAGATACACCAAGTTTTTATACTTGTAACCATCAATCTGCAGTGGATCCTGTAGTTTTAACTAGTGTATTTCCACATCATTATTCATTTGTCGCTAAAGTGGAAGTAAAGAAAATCCCTATTATTGGTAGATGTTGCACATGTATTGATGGTATTTTCCTTCCTAGAGAAGATTTAAAGCAATCTTTAAGACTTATGATGCAATTACAAAAATCATTTGAAAATAAAGAACATGACTGGGTTATATTCGCTGAAGGCACTAGAAATAGAGATCCTTTAGCTAATCCGCTTGAATTCCATCATGGCACCTTTAGACCTGCTATGAAAGCGAGAGTGCCTATTGTTCCTGTGGCAGTTTATGGCTCTTTTAGATTATTTGAACCACGTGTTTTAAAACAATATCATTTCCAAGTTAAATACTTAAAACCTATTATGCCTGAAGAATATGCTGGTAAAACTACCCAAGAAGTAGCGGATATGGTAAGACTCGCCATTTCTAAAGAAATTTCTTATAACATGATTAGAAAAGATATTGAATATATGAAATTAGTGGATCCAAAGGATGACCATTATAGATTAGGTAAAACTATTTAATAGTCTTTCTTAAACCCTTTGGATATCTATTTTTAATAACTTCTCCATCTGTTTTTGCGAAACTTATTGAATGATGGTTATAAGTAAGTAAAACTTCTCCTTTATAAGGAGATTTTTTATTTATTTGATTTCCTTCAATATATGAAAGAGTTTCTTCTTTAGTTAATTCTACGATATTTTTATATTCATTTAATGATCTAGCATAATGGAATTCAAAAGCTTCATAATTACCTTTAATAGTGGAATATTTTGTGCCTAATCTTATAATTGGAACATTTTTTAATTTAAATGTAGGCGCTAAAAACTTAGTTTCTCCAAAGGTTAATAATGTTCTATTTTCTAGATGTTTATTTATTAAATTTCCAGGTTTATTAATTAAACAAATATATTGTCCTTCTCCCGGAAACATAAACGGCATTGTGTGAACACCTAAATTAAATTTAGATTTATATAGATTTTTGTTATCAAGCGGAATAATTTCGGCATCTGAATTATCTAATAAATGCTTAATTACCTCTTCATTTTCCTCCAAAGAATATGAACAAGTGGAGTAAACTAATTTACCTCCTGGCATGAGCATATCGTATGCATATAAAATCATTTCTTTTTGAATTGAGGCGAATTTATATACTTTTTCAATGCTCCAGTCTTCTTTCATTTTCTCTTCTTTTCTAAACATGCCACTTCCAGAACAAGGAGCATCTAAGATAATTTTTGTAAATGTTTCTTTGAAAAGATGGGCAAATTTACTTAAATCAGTAGAAATTAAAGAGATATTGTTTATCCCTAATCTTTCAATATTTTCTAATGTAGCATTTTGTCTTTCTCTTGATAGATCGTTAGCAATGATTTCTCCTTTATTCTTCATTAAAAATGAAGTTTGGATACTTTTTCCTCCTGGCGCTGCACAGATATCAAGCACAAAATCATTCTCATTTGCATCTAAATAATAAGCTGGTAACATTGCGCTAGGTTCTTGTAGATAAAATAAACCAAGTTCATGTTCTAAAGACTTACCTAATGCATATTCATTTTTGTCATATAAAAAAGCATTTTTCACTATAGGATGAGGAATTATATTAGGATAAATAGCCTTAATTTCTTCAATAGAAGTCTTATTTACATTAACTATTAAAGCGTGTTTATCTACCTCATTAAGAGATTGTTTTAATTTAATAATCTCTTCTTTTGATAAATAATTTTCTAAACTAGTGAAAAAATCCATATGAATAGTATATGCCATTTTTTTATAATAGAGGTAAATAGAGGGTTTTATTTATGAGAATGGTCGACATTATCAATAAAAAACGCGAAGGAAACGCTTTAACAAGAGAAGAAATTAGATTTTTTGTTAATGGCTATGTTAAAGGTGAATTACCTGATTATCAAATTTCTGCATTGTTAATGGCAATTGTTTTTGTTGGTATGAACACTGATGAAATTCATTATCTAACTGGCGCGATGATGCGTAGCGGAGATATTGTGGATCTATCTCAAATTGATGGAATTAAAGTAGATAAACATTCTACAGGTGGAGTTGGAGACACAACTTCATTAGTGCTTGGCCCTATGGTTGCTGCTTGTGGAGTAAAAGTAGCTAAAATGTCTGGTAGAGGACTAGGTCATACAGGTGGCACTCTAGATAAACTAGAGTCAATCCCTGGATTAAGTGTAAGTAAAACCACTGAAGAATTTATAAAACAAGTTAACGATATTGGTATCGCTATTATCGGACAAACTTCTTCCTTAGTGCCTGCTGATAAAAAGCTATACGCTTTAAGAGATGTCACTGGAACAGTAGAATCTATTCCTTTAATTGCCTCAAGCGTTATGAGTAAAAAGATTGCATCTGGTAGTGATGTAATTGTTTTAGAAGTTACTGTTGGTGACGGTGCATTTATGAAAGATATGGCTTCTGCCAGGAAATTAGCAGAAATCATGGTGAGAATTGGTCGTCACTTTAAAAAGAAAGTAACCGCGGTTATTACAAGCATGGATGAACCTTTAGGATACGCAATAGGTAACTTCTTAGAAATTAAAGAAGCAATTGATTGCCTTAAAGGACACGGGCCTAAAGACTTGATGGAATTATGTTATACATGTGGCGCAATACTTTTGGTAGGTGCTAATAAAGCTAAAGATATCGCTGAAGCTAGAAAGAAATTAGAAGAAGTAATCACTAATGGTGAAGCTTTTGAGAAATTTAAACAAATGGTGAAGGCTCAAGGTGGAGATGAAAATATTATCATGCACCCTGAAACTGTTTCTAAACCAATATACGAACATAAGATTTTATCTTCTAGTGATGGATTTATCCATCAAGTAAAAGCCTATGATATGGGTATTATTTCTATGAAAATAGGTGGTGGAAGAGAAACTAAAGAAGACAGTATTGATCCATATGCCGGCATTATTTTAAATAAAAAAGTAGGCGAACAAATTAAAAAAGGTGACTTATTAGCCACCATTTATACAAATAAAGTAATTACAGATGATTTATTAGAGGAAACATTAAAGTGTTTTGTTATTAATGAATCACCTTGTGAAGTTAGTGAAGTAATCAAAGAAATTATTGATTAGTTTTCTTTAACTCTCTTAAATTAGAAGATCTTTTTATCTTTTTTAAACGATAATAATTTTCATTTAAACCCTTTTCATATGCGCTTGTAGAATTTATTGGGTTATAGAATTTCATATCTTTAATTAAGGTAGGTAAATATTGGATTTTCTCCCATAAATCTGGTCTATCATAAGGATATTTATCTTCTTCCGCTACATTAACAGGTGTTAGTTTTAAATAATCCATGACATCAAGTTTATGTTTAGAAGCATAATCCATCGCAGATTCAATCGCTAAACAACTTGCTTTAGATTTTGGAGAAAGCGCTAATTCAGTTACAGCAAAGCCTAAAGGTATAACTGCTTCTGGAAATCCCACAATTTCTGCAGTTTGTACAGCATTAAGCACTCTATTTACCGCTGCAGGATTAGCTAATCCTACATCTTCATAGGCAATAATCATTAATCTTCTTTTTATACTTTCAAGATCTTGGACGATACATAATCTCGCTAAATAATATAGTGCAGCGTCAACATCGCTACCTCTAATAGACTTTTGTAATGCGCTTACAGAGTCATAATGTTCATTTTCATTATCATCCATTTGCCAGTTAGGAACTTCTACAATACTTTTTACATTCGCTAAAGATATCTTTTTATTTTTAAAAGTAATAGATAAAACTTCTAGATAATTTAATGCGTATCTCATATCGCCAGAAGTCATTTTTGCTAAATATTTAAGTCCTTCTAAAGAAACGTCAAGTTTTCCATTTAATCCGTCTTTATGTTCAATTGCTCTTTTACAACCTTTAATTATCTCTTCTTCACTTAAAGGTTTTACTTCTAATAGATGGCATCTACTTCTAATCGCTTTATTAACCGCCATATAAGGATTTTGAGTAGTCATACCTAAAAGATATATTGTGCCATCTTCAATATAAGGAAGTAAGATATCTTGTTTATCTTTATTTAAACGATGCACCTCATCCATAATAACGAATGCATTCTTATATAGTTTTGCTTCACTTATTGCGTCTTCAATATCTTTTTTATTACAAATAACTGCATTTAATTTAATAAAGTGGATATTCATTGAAGAAGCATAAGCTTCCGCAATAGTGGTTTTCCCAGTTCCAGGAGCACCATAAAAGATTACACTAAATGGTTGAGATGCTTCTATTGAGTTAGATAAGAAACCAGATTTACCCACTAAATGGGTTTGACCAATAACTTCAGATAAGTTCTTTGGTCTAACTCTAAAGGCTAATGGTTTTGTGTCAATCATGAAAATATAATAACACGATTAAGTTTTTTCTTTTATATAATATAAGGATATAAATTATGAAAGTTGTATTAACTACAGTTAAAGAAGCTAATGTCAAAATATTAGGCAAAGTTGTTGGTGAAATCAAAAGAGGTTATCTACTTTTAGTAGGTTTTACCAGTGGTGATAATGAAGCTATTGTCGATAAAATGGTGGATAAAATCATTGCTTTAAGAGTGTTTCCAGATGAACATAGACAAATTAATTTATCTTTACATGATGTAGATGGAGATATTTTAAGTGTTTCTCAATTTACGTTATATGCTGATGCATCCCATGGAAGAAGACCAAGCTTTATTAATGCATTATCTCCTCATTTAGCGGAGCCATTATATGACTATTTTAATAAACAATTAGAACTTAAATATCGCCCAATTAACACAGGTGTATTTGGTGCTGATATGGATGTATATTCATTAAATGAAGGTCCATTTACTTTAGTATTAGATAGTGAGGAACTATTTAAATGAAAGTCTTAATTGGTCTTTCTGGTGGTGTAGATAGCGCAGTTGCAGCATATTTACTTAAAAAACAAGGCTATGAAGTAACAGCTTGTTTTATGCGTAACTGGGACGCTTTAGCCAATAATGATTATCTTGGTAACCCAACATTAGGTCAAGGACAATGTCCACAAGAAAAAGACTATGATGACGCTTTAAGTGTAGCTAAAAGTCTTGGGATTGAACTTTTAAGAATAGATTTTATTAAAGAATATTGGGATGATGTTTTCTCTTATTTAATAAGAGAGTATGAAGTTGGAAGAACTCCAAATCCTGATATTTTCTGTAATAAATATATTAAATTTGAAGCTTTTAGAAAGTTTGCAATTGAACATGGATTCGATGCTATTGCGATGGGTCACTACGCTAAAAGAGTGGATAAAGATGGTATTTCTTATTTATTAAAAGCTAGTGATTTAAATAAAGATCAATCATATTTCTTAAGTCAAATTAGCCAAGAACAATTATCTTTTTGTTTATTCCCTTTAGCGGATATAGATAAACCAACTGTTAGAGAAATTGCTCATGAATTAAATTTAGAAATCGCTGATAAAAAAGATTCTACTGGTATCTGTTTTATTGGAGAAAGACATTTTAGAGAATTCTTATCTAATTATATTCCTGCTAAAAAGGGAGATATTGTGGATATAAAAACTTCTCGCGTAGTGGGTCATCATAATGGCAGTATGTATTACACAATTGGACAAAGAAAAGGTCTTGGAATAGGTGGTATTTCTGGAGAAGAAGCCAAAGGTTGGTTTGTGTGTAAAAAAGATGTTAAAAAGAACATTTTATATGTCGCTAGTGGTTCAGAAAGTGATTATTTATATTCCTCATCCTGTTTAGTGGACACACTTAACTTCATTTCTTATGTTCCAAAAGAAGGGACACATTTACAAGCTAAATTTAGATATCGTCAAGAAGATAATCCTGTCACAATTCACTTTGTAAATAATGATGTTATTGAACTTATATTTGATCATCCAGTTAAATCAGTCACTGAAGGTCAAGCTGCAGTTATTTATACTGATGATGGAGTATGTTTAGGCGGTGGACTTATTAAAGAAGTCACTAAATGTTCTAATATGTTAGAAAAATAAGAAAGTTTGTTGTAATATAAAGTTAAATTCATAGAAGAACTAATTATTAGGTTTCTATCTTAGAGAGCGTCGTTAGCTGAGAAGACGTATAGAAAATAATAAAGGCCACTCTTCGTAGGAAGCGATTAATACCCGCCGTTTATGTTGACGTTATAACTAATTAAGTGCTTAATCAATAGATTAGGAATAAGGATGGTACCACGTAATAAGCGTTCCTTAGTGAACGCTTTTATTTATGTAAGGAGAAAACTTTATGAGAAAGATGAAATCAGGCGAAATTAGACAAATGTGGTTAGACTTCTTTGCTAGCAAAGGTCATCATATTGAAGAAGGTAGTTCGTTAATCCCACATAACGATCCAACTTTACTTTGGATTAACAGTGGTGTTGCAGCCTTAAAGAAATATTTTGATGGAAGTTTAATTCCTGCAAGTAAAAGAATTACAAACGCTCAAAGAAGTATTAGAACAAATGATATTGAAAATGTTGGTAAAACAGACCGTCACCATACATTCTTTGAAATGCTTGGTAACTTCTCCATTGGAGATTATTTTAGAAATGAAGTTATTCCTTGGGCTGTGGAACTATTAACTAGTGATAAATACTTTGGTTTTCCAAAAGAAAAACTATATATGACTTATTTCCCCCAAGATTTAGCCACTAAAAAGTTATGGATGGATAATGGAATTGAAGAATCTCATTTAATTCCATTAGAAGGTAACTTCTGGGAAATTGGTGAAGGACCTTGCGGACCTGATACAGAAATATTCTTTGATAGAGGCACTAAATATGATCCAGAAGATATTGGTGTCAAACTTCTTAAAGAAGATATCTCTAATGATAGATATATTGAGATTTGGAATATTGTTTTCTCTCAATTTAACGCACAAAGTGGTGTTTCTAGAGACCAATATAAAGAATTGCCAAGTAAAAACATTGATACTGGTTGTGGTTTAGAAAGACTTGCTTGCATAATGCAAGAAACTGAATCTAACTTTGAAACAGACTTATTCTGGCCTTTAATTGAACAAGTTAAAGAAATGTCTGGTAAAGAATATAAAGATAATAAAATGGCTTATAGAGTCATTGCTGACCACATTAGAGCATGTACATTTGCTATTAGTGATGGAGAAATGTTCTCTAATGAAGGTAGAGGATATGTTTTAAGAAGATTATTAAGAAGAGCAGAACGTTTTGGTAAAGTCTTAGGTATTAACAAGCCATTCTTATTTGAACTTGTTCCTACTGTCGCTAAAATCATGGAAAGCTATTACCCATACTTACAAGGTAAGACAGAATTTGTTTCTAACATGATTAAAGCAGAAGAAATTAAATTCCTTAACACTTTAAATAATGGTGAATCTTTACTTAAAGATATAATCGCAAAAGAAGGTTATTTAAGTGGAGAAAATATGTTCAAATTATATGATACATTTGGCTTCCCAAAAGAATTAACAATTGAAATCTGTGAAGAGAACAATATCAAATATGATTTAGATAAATTTAATCTAGAAATGAAAGCTCAAAAAGAAAGAGCAAGAGCTGCAAGAAGTGAAGCAGAAAGTATGGCTAAACAATCTCCTGAACTTATGGCATTTACTACTAAGAGTGAATTTACATATGGAAGTAAGGAAATTTCTAGTAAAGTTATTGGCTGTTTTATCAATGGAAATAAGGTTGATAAGATTACTAATGAAGGCGATATTATCCTTGAAAAGACTATATTTTACGCTGAAAGTGGTGGTCAAGTCGCTGATTCTGGTGAGATTTTAGGTGATAACCTCTCATTAAAAGTAACTGCAGTTAATAAGGCTCCAAATAAACAACATCTCCATCATGTTATTTCCCAATTTGGTGAAGTAAAAGTGGGTGATATAGTTAATTTAAAAATTGATGAAGAAAAACGTAAATTAATTACAAGAAACCACTCTTCAGTCCACCTACTTCAAAAGGCTTTAACTGATGTGCTTGGTGATCATATTGCTCAACATGGTAGCTTTGTTAGTGATGAATATTCTCACTTTGACTTTGCTCACTTTGCAAAAGTCACCCCAGAACAACTTTCTGAAGTAGAAATGAAGGTTAATAAATGGATTAGTGAAGCTATTGATTGCGAAACAAAAGTTTTACCAATTGAAGAAGCTAAAAAATTAGGCGCAAGAGCCTTATTTAATGATAAATATGGTGACACAGTTAGAGTTGTTTGCTTTGGTGATGTTTCTAAAGAATTCTGTGGTGGTACTCATGTAACTAACACAAGCGATATTGGTGTATTTGTCATTGAAAGCGAAGAGAGTGTAGCCAGTGGAGTTAGAAGAATTACTGCCCGTACATCTTTAGGTGCTTATAAACTCATGAAACAAAGAGAATATATGCTTAATAACGCTAAAAACTTAGTAAAGGCATCTTCTTATTCTGAAGTTAATGATCGTGCAAAAGCATTAATTAATGAATTAGATAACGTAAAAGTTATTAATAATTCTTTATCTAACCAATTAGCAGATTTAACTAGTGCTTCACTTGTTAATAATTTTAAAGATATTAACGGAATTAAAGTATTATCTTCTTATTTAAGAAGTACTAATAAAGATGGTTTACTTTCTTTAATAGATAAACTTAAAGGAAAATACCCTGATTACGCTATATGTTTAATGGGTGAAGGTAATGAATCTTTCCCAATTGTTATTGCCCTTGGTGGTAAAGCTAAAGACTTTATGGCAGGCAAACTTATTAGAGAAGTAGCAAATATTGTTAACGGCAATGGTGGTGGAAGACCAGATATGGCCCAAGGCAGTGGTAAAGATAAATCTATGATTTCTGAAGCGTTAAATAAATTTGAGAGTTTACTTAAATAATGGATAAAGTAATTGGACTTGATTTAGGCACTAATACTATTGGCATTGCAGTCAGTGATGTTTTAGGCATTGCTCATCCAAAAGAAACCTTTAGGTTTGATCGTCGTAAATACGATTTAGCGGCTTCTCACGTTATTGCCTTAACTAATGAACTAAACATCAAAGAAATCGCTATTGGATTACCTTTAAGACTTAATGGTTCTATAAGCGATATGAGTGAAGATGTCACTAACTTTGTTAAAATGTTAACTGAATTAGATTCTTCACTTAAAATAGAATATGTAGATGAAAGATTAACCACTGTATCTGCACATAAAAGTATTTCAGAACTTGGATTAAATCATGAAAAACGTAAAGCAGTGGTAGATCAAGTCTCTGCAGTAGAGATATTAGATACTTATTTAAGAAAGAAGGAATTTGCAAATGGCGGAAATTAAAGATAATGAATTAATCATTACTGATGAAAAAGGTAATAAACACTTAATGATTATTCTTTTCACTTATGAACATGAAGAAAGAAACAAAAAATATGTTTTCTTCTATGATCCAAGTGATGAAGAAAATGTTATGGCGATGATTTATAACGATGAAGGTGAATTATTCGAAATCGAAGATGATGAAGAATATGAAGAAGTAGAAGAAGTCTTCGGTGCCTTCATTGATGAACAAGAAAAGAAATCTAAATAAAAGCGATTAAACCTATTACCGCTGATAAAATTAGTATCAAGATTGGTGATAGGTTTTTCTTATACAACTTTTTATAAATAAACATTATTCCTAGTAGCATCAATAATAATGATAAAGACGCCATATCAAACTTATAATCACCAAGTAACACTCCATTATCAAAGAAGATTATTTTAAAAAATAACACTATTGTTACAGAACTAATTAAAGCAATAACAACAGGTTGCACCCCTTTAAGTGCCCCTTTAACATATTTGTTATTCATAAATTTTGTTAACACCATTGCAATAATTGTAATAACAATTAATGAAGGTAAAACTACCGCAATAGTGGTGCATATTGAACCTAATGGTCCTGCAACTTGATAGCCCACAAAAGTGGAAATATTAATAGCAAATGGTCCGGGAGTAGATTCACTAATAGCAATGAAATCTGTAAGAGTGGTTTCTTCAATCCAGTGGAACTTATTAACCACAAAATCTTGGATAAGAGGAATCATCGCATATCCTCCTCCAAATGTACAAGCCCCAATAACAAAGAAAATACCAAATAGTTCTAAGAAAATCATTATTTGACCTCCTTAGATGTTACTTTAGTAACAATAATGCCAGTTAATAGACCTAGGAATATAAATATTAATGTAAATGCTGGTATTTCTATTCCTAAGAATGAAACCACTAAATAAGATATGATTGTGATAGAAAATAAAATAAATGATATTAAGTTCTTTTCAACGCTCTTAGTTAACTTAATAATTGCATTAATTAATACTGCAATAACTCCAACTCTAACACCTTTAAATAAGGCGTTAATTACATGGATACTATTTAAGTAGTTATAAAAAATAGCAATTATTAAAATAATGCAAAATGAAGGTATTACAAGTCCAAGTGTGGCAATTATTGCTCCCCATATACCCATTACTTTATAGCCAATAAATGTTGCAGCGTTAACGGCAATTGGTCCAGGAGTGGATTCACTAATTGCTAAGATATCTAATATTTCTGTAGAATTAATCCAACCTCTTTTCTCACTAGCTTCCTTTTCAATTAAAGGAATCATCGCGTATCCTCCACCAAAGGTGAATAAACCAATTTTCATGAAAGAGAAGAATAATTCTAACAATGTTTTAAGTTTGTTTTTCTTATTTTTCATCAATAAAAATTATATTTATTTTTATCTATTGTTTATAGTTTAATTTTATTTATCGATATAATTTTACTGATATAACGCCTTAGAAAAGAGTAATAACTTAAATAAAATATAGATTATTTAATTTAATATGATAAAATAATTAACGCTTAAAAGAGGTATTAACGATGAAAGAAAAGACAAAAGTTACAAAAGAATACTTACAACAACTCGAAGAAGAAAGAAGAGTTTTAATTGATGTTACCCGTGAAGAAGTTAAGAAACAATTAGCAGAAGCACGTGCGCAAGGTGACTTAAGTGAAAACGCTGATTACGATGCTGCAAGAAATAAACAAGCCATCGTTGAAGCCCGTATTCAAGAAATTGAAAACATCTTAAATAACCATGAAATTATTGATAGCAAAGTTAAAAACTTATCAAAAGTTAACCTTGGTTCATATGTTACTATTACATATTTAGATTCTAACAAATCCGCTAAATACAAAATTGTTGGTACAGTTGAAAGCGATCCATTCAAAGGTAAGATCAGTAATGATTCTCCATTAGGAATGGCCTTAATTGACAAACATAAAGGCGATATCGTTGAAGTTAAAGCAAAGATTAACTACAACATTAGAATTGACGAAATTTCAAATAATTAAAATTTATTTAGAAAAAAATAGAAAATCCTCCCCATTAATAATTAAGGGAGGTTTTTTATGTTTAAAGTAATTATTGCAGTCATCATTGGTTGCGCAGTTGTACTTGTTGGCTTTATGGTCATTGATCCTAAAGTGGACATGGGTTTAACTCCAGGCACAGTAGACACTACAAACACTACATCATTTAGAGTTACTGTCGAAGGCGAAGTTATCGCGCCCGCAACGTATGTATTAAAAGATAATGCTTTAATGAGTGACTTAATCGAAGCTGCCGGTGGATTAACTAGTAACGCTGATAGTTTAGCTTATTATGAGTCTGCAGCTTTAGAAAGCGGCAAAACTTATTACATTGCTTCTAAATTTGATAGTTCAGACATTTGTTATACAACTGAATTAACAAAAGCAAACATCAACACTGGTACCGCTGATGATTTAGTCCTAATTAATGGCATTTCTTCTTCAATTGCTTCATCTATTGTCTCTTATCGTGTCGATAATGGCCAATTTAACACAATTGAAGACTTGCTTAATGTTTATGGCATTGGTAACGCGACATACCGCAAAATCAGAAACTATGTAACATTGCACGAATGATTATATTGTCATTTGTTTTAGCGTTTATTTTTGGACTACAGTTCAAATATAGCATCATCTTTTCCTTATTCTTAATCGGGGTAATTTCTTTCATCTATATTAAAAAGAAGCGATACGCTAACTTGTTTGTTTCTTTAGCTATCTTTGCTATTGGTATTGGAGTGAGTTTTATCAAAATTGATCTAACTCACCCAACATATCAAGGAATAGTAACTGAAACCCATGAGAATTACTTCATTTTTACTTCTCATGCAGAGAAATACTATGTATATGAGAAAGAAAATACCCATGAGATAGGAGATATTTTAGATATCAAATCTAAGAAAACACCTATTAATTTTTCTACTATAGAATCAAGTTTTGACTTTGGTTTGTATCTTAATAAGAAAGGTGTTAACTATGAATTATCTTCATATGATTATGATGTTATTTTTACTAACCCTATTAGAATTAGGGAGGTGCAAGATAATTTCTTGAGTCATTTCCCTAAAGAAACAAGAAGTCTAGTCTCTTCAATATTATTTTCTATTAAGGATGATTCAGAGATTATTGCCTCATCTAGAGATCTACATCTATCTAGGTTTTTCTCTTCTACAGGTTTATACATTACTTTCTTTATATCTTCTTTATCTTATCTATTATCCTTATTAGTTAAAAAGAAATGGGCTGATTTATTATCTTTAGGAATTTTATCGATATATTTCATTTTTACTTTCCCGCGATTTGCGGTTCTTAGGGTCCTGGTAGTCTTTATTTTGCGGTGGATTAACAATTTTTTGTTAAAAAAGAAATTAAGTTATCCTGTTATTCTTTCTATCGTAATGGGGATATTTATATTACTTGATTACCATAATGTCTATCAAGATAGCTTTATTTTAGGGTTTTCAATCCCAATATTTTCTTATTTGGTTAATAATTCATTTATTAGATTTGAAGGCATTAAAAAGAAGGCATTTATGTTTTTAGTAGTATACTTATTTCTAATTCCATTTGAAGTTAAGTATTACCAAGAGATTTCTTTATTATCTCCAGTTATATCTTTGATATTAACTCCAGCATTTTGTTTATTTGGATTATGTTCACTTTTGTGTTTCTTTCGTATTCCAATATATTTTGCAGTTAATGGATTAGGATCTCTTATTAACTGGAGTATGGGAATATCTAAAGGCATTAATTTCGCCTTATATATGAATGAGTTTTCTGAGGTTATGCTTATCATATATTATTTCGTATTAATTTTATTTTTATTTACTTATCAAATTAGGTTGGTTCCTACATATAGGAAATTAAGCATCTCATTAGTGGTTATGATGCTAATTTATGTTGCCCCTATAAAGAATATGATTTCTAGTGAAGTCACTTTCATTAATGTTGGGCAAGGAGATTGTTGTTTAATTCGTCAAAATAACACTTCTATATTGATTGATACAGGGGGAATGGTGAATAAGGATGTCGCTAAAGATTCGCTTATTCCATATTTCAAGAAAAAGAAGATTTATAAGCTTGATTTAGTAATGATAACTCATGAAGATTCTGATCACTGTGGAGCACTTGATTCCTTAGTGGAAAATTTTAAAGTTAATCAAGTGATAAAAGACCGTGATTATTTCCCTATAACTTGTGGAAATATTACTTTTACAAATTACAATACATTTGATTATTCTTCTTCAGAAGATAACTACAATTCTTTAGTAATTGGGTTTGAATTAAATAATTATAATTATTTAGTAACT
>JAZRZD010000026.1:0-4119 GCA_045601085.1 Bacilli bacterium
TTTATTATGAGAAAAATAAAAAGTGGTTATCTAAAATTGTATAATTAACGCGAGGTAAAAATTATGTATAAAACAAATGAACTATTAGATTTAAATCATACAATCGCAAAAGAATATTTAGAAAAATTTGAATATCCGTATTCCGCGTTAAGTGAAATTAAAAATATAATTTTAGATTTATCTAAAAAAATAAATTTAGATGAATACAATCAAGTAAAGGAAAATGTTTGGATTCATAAAACTGCAAAAGTTTTTGACAGCGCATATATTGAAGGACCATGCATCATTGGCGCAAACACAGAGGTAAGACACTGTGCATTTATTAGAGGAAGTGTTTTAGTTGGAGAAAATTGTGTTGTTGGAAATTCATGCGAATTAAAAAATGTAATTTTATTTGATAGCGTTCAAACACCACATTACAACTATGTTGGTGATTCAATCTTAGGATATAAAGCACACATGGGTGCAGGATCAATTACATCTAATGTAAGAGCTGATAAACAAATTGTAAAAATTCACGCTGAAGAAGATATTGATACAGGACTTAAAAAGATGGGTGCAATCTTAGGAGACTTTGCTGAAGTTGGTTGCAACGCTGTATTAAATCCAGGTGTGATTTTGGGAAGAAATACAATAGTTTATCCAACATCATGTGTTAGAGGATTAGTAAAAGAAAACAATATTGTTACTAATACAGGAGAAATATTACCTAGGAAATAAAACATGATTAAAGGGATTATCTTTGATCTAGACGGAACAACTTTAAGCACTTTATACGATATTCAAGGTTCAGTGAACATTGTTTTAAAAAATCATGGATATCCTGTTCAGGATTATGAACATGTAAGACTTGCGATAGGCAGGGGTTCTAGAAATCTAATTAAGGATTGTTTGCCAGAAGGCATATCCGAACAAGAAATAGATAAGCTAACAGACGAATATATAGAAACATATGGTCATTATTATGATGTTGAAACTAAGAATTATGATGGTATCCAAGAACTATTAAACGAATTGGAAGCTAGAGGAATAGTGCTGGCTGTAAACTCTAATAAACCTAACGAATTCACTTATAACTTAATAAAACACCATTACCCAGGAAATAATTTTATAGCAATTATAGGTGCTAGACCTAATATTCCATATAAGCCAGATCCATATTCGGCTAATGAAATAGTTAAGATGATGGGGTTTGATAAGAGTGAAGTATTATATGTAGGCGATAGCGACAGTGATGTTAATACCGCTAAAAACGCAGGACTAAAATGTGTCGGATGTCTATGGGGATTTAGAGATCTAAAAACATTACAAGACGCAGGAGCAGATTATATTATTTGTAAACCAGAGGAGGTATTAGAATTACTATGACATTTTTTACAAGTGAGAACTACAGTTCAAGAATTATTAGAATCAAAGGAGTAGATACTACAGCTTCATATTTAGTTTGTGGTGATGAAAAGAATTGTTTAATCGATACAGGTATGGGAGCTGGAAGCCTTAGAACCTATATCGAAAAAGATTTAGGTAAGAAAGTTGATTTTGTAATACTTACTCACGGTCACCTAGATCATTGTGGTGGTATATATGAATTTACTGATTTACCAATTTATTTAAATAGCAAAGATATTGAATTAGGAAATGATTCAAATAAAGTTGAGAATAGATTTAAATCATTAAGCAAACGTGGTGTGGATATTAAAGATGTTCAACCTAATATTGATTTCTCGATCACAAAAGAGTTGTCTGATGGTGATGAATTTGATTTGGGTGGAATTACATTACAAGCAATCTATACACCAGGCCATACTCATGGTATGACAATGATTTTAATTAAAGAAGAAAGAACAATCTTATTTGGTGATGGATGTGGTGTAGGAGTATTATTATTTCTTCCTTATTCAACAAGCGTAGAAGAATATCTTGAAACTTTAAGAAACTTAAAGAAAAGAGAAAATGATTATGATAAGATTATTAGAAACCATGGCACATGTGAGTCTGAGAAAGATTTACTAGATAATGTAATTGAATGCTGCGAATTAATAATGGAAAGAAAAGATGATAAGGCTGATATATATGATGCCTTACCAAATCACGCAGATGAAAAAGGATTATATTATGCCAAGGCAATTGATCCAAAGACTCATAATAGATTAGATGGTAAATTTGGAAACATCGTCTATAGCGAAGATAAGATATACAAAAAGCACTAAATTATATTAAAATAAGGATGTCGCAAGGAAGAGACGAGTAAATTATTAAAGGTTTCTAGAGAGCTTCTGGCTGGTGAAAAGAAGCAACACTAATAATTGAATAAGAACTTGGAGCGAATCGCAGACCTACGTTATAGGCTAAATAAGCTCAAAATAAGGTGGTACCGCGCACACGCGCCCTTGTGTCACCTTTTTTATTTTGTTAGGAGGCAATTATGGAAAGAGAATTAAATGATCAACAATTAGTACGTCGTCAAAAGATGGAAGAATTAGCTCAAAAGGGTATTTATCCTTTTGGTAATGCATATGAAAGAAACGCTAATTCAAAAACAATTAAAGACAATTACTCTGAAAAGTCTAAAGAAGAATTAGAAGCAAACCCAATAGAGGTTAAGATTGCTGGAAGAATCATGTCTAAAAGAAGAATGGGCAAGATGTGTTTCATGCACATTCAAGATAAAGATGGTTTAATTCAACTTGTTATAAATAAGGCAGACTTAGGTGAAGAACCATATGAATTAGTTAAGGCTAGTGACATTGGAGATATCATCGGCGTTGAAGGAAAAGTATATAGAACTAATCCAAGCGAAAATAATCCTCTTGGAGAATTATCTGTATATGTTTTAAAGTATGATCATTTAACAAAAGCTCTTACACCTCTTCCAGAAAAATTTCATGGTTTAACAGACAAGGAAGAAAGATATAGAAGAAGATATGTTGATTTAATTATGAATGAGGATTCTAAGAAGACAGCATTCTTAAGACCACAAATAATTAAAGCAATTAGAAACTATATGGATGGCCAAGGCTTCACAGAAGTTGAAACACCAGTACTAACAACGTTATTAACTGGTGCAAGCGCAAGACCATTTGTTACACACCACAACGCACAAGATTTAGATATGTATATGAGAATTGCATTAGAACTAAATCTAAAGAGATTATTAGTTGGTGGTATGGAAGCAGTTTATGAAATTGGTAGAACATTCCGTAACGAAGGAATGGATGCAATGCATAATCCTGAATTCACATTAATGGAAGCTTATCTTGCATATTCAAACTTGGAAGGAATGATGGATTTAACAGAAGGTATGTTTATCAAACTTGCAGAAACTTTAGGTAAAGATACATTTAAGTTCTTAGATTATGATATTCAAATTAAATCTCCATTCAAGAGAGTTTCAATGGTTGAAGCAATCAAAGAAAAAACAGGAATTGATTTTAAACAAGAGATGTCATTAGATGAAGCAAAGAAATTAGCAAATCAACATAACATCGAAGTTGAATCACATTTTACAGTTGGACATATCATTAATGCATTCTTTGAAAAATATGTTGAAGAAACATTAATTCAACCAACATTCTTATATGGACATCCAGTTGAGATTTCTCCATTAACAAGAGCTAACCAAGAAGATAAGAGATTCGTTGATAGATTTGAATTATTCATCGGTGGTAAAGAATTCGCAAATGCTTATACAGAATTAAATGATCCAATCGATCAATTACAAAGATTTGAAGCTCAACTTGAAGCAAGACAATTAGGTGATGAAGAAGCAAACGATATCGACATGGATTTCGTAGAAGCATTAGAATATGGTATGCCTCCTGCAGGTGGTATAGGATATGGAATTGATAGATTAGTAATGTTATTTACTGAATCAGAATCAATTAGAGATGTAATCCTATTCCCGACAATGCGTGAACGTGGTTAAAAAGTCCTTTATTTAAAGGCAAAAAACGAATTTGAACGTTGGGTATACCCAAAAAATACCCAACAAAAGCAAAGCATAGTTCCTATTTAACCAAATATGAATATATAAATTTACATAAGCCAGAGAAATCTGGCTTTTATCGTGTTTGGGAGAAAGGAAATGAAAAGAAAATGCAAAAGATGTATTTCAAAGTC
>JAZRZD010000027.1:0-21531 GCA_045601085.1 Bacilli bacterium
TATAAGCCTACCGCTATAGCAGTAAAGCCAACAAATGGTTTTAATTTCTTTACCTTTAAGGCAATCGCACAGATGGATAATACAGCAAGAAGCGAAACTAAAGATTGATATATAAACGATGCAATAACCCCATAAATTAATGCATAAATGATGTTAATATATTTCCCTTCTAATACTTTCAGAAATTGTTCAAAACTTAAAATTACAAAAAGAATTGTTAATATAAAGAATCCTTTTTCTAAAAATAAGAAATATTCTACAGTAAATGGATTAACAATAATAAAGAACGCTAAAAGAAATGCTAATGGCTTATTAAAATGACCCTTTATTATTAAATAAAATCTATATATAGCAATAGGAAGGGCAATTAATCCTAATATTAAAGAAAAATAATAAGGTGGATAAACACTATTGCCAGTTAAACCAAATAAATAAAAGAAGAAAGAAATAACAGGTCTACCACAGCTTAAAGACCAAGAAGAATATTCTTTAACATTTAATGCAACTACATATGTATCAGTGGCGTATTCAAATCCAAATAAAGCACCGAAAAATATTAATGTAGCAATTAAATAAAAATAAAATGTGTTATCTTTAAACATCTTAAGCATATTAATTACCTTTATAATGCTTTTTATGTCTTCTTATCTTAAAGCAATCTTTAAAAAACACTAATGAACTTTTAATAGGAGATACTTTGCTATCTCTATCATTTGACCATATAACAGGGACATTCTTATACGCTAAGCCATTAACTTTAGCGATATAAATATGTTCAACATCAAAGGCAAATCCATCAATAATAGATCTCTCTAAAATTAAATTAACTGCTTTGCGGGTGTATAGTTTAAAACCACATTGAGTATCAGAGGACTTTACTCTACACACCATCTTCACTAATAGATTAGATACCTTAGACATAACTCTTCTAAAAAATGGCGATTTAACAAGGATTTTTGCATTTTTCATATGTCTATTTCCAATGCAAATATCATTATCTTCCATTTCAGAGATAATCTTATTAATACAAGATAAATCAGTAGATAAATCAGCGTCCATGAATAACACTAAATCACCAGTAGCGGCTTTAAAACCTTCTCTAACAGCTTTCCCTTTCCCTCCATTAGGAGAATAAGACACTACGTTGACTCCATCAATTTTATTAGATTCTTCTAATGTATTATCTTTACTACCGTCATTAACAAGAATCACTTCAAAAGAAGAAAAATTATCTTTTAAAAATGGAATAACAATATCGTTAATGTTATGAAAAATACATTTCCCTTCATTATACATTGGGATGATAACGCTCAATTTTTCCATACTAAAACATTATAAACTTAAATATCAGTATCATAAAGAGTAATAAACACTACTCTTTAGGCTTCTTATAGAGAATAAACTTTCTAGTAAAGTAATTAAATGTAAGGCCAATAAGTGTACGAATACAGAAACAAACAAAATATAACCAAAATGGAAATTGACCTAAAAACCCAAAACCAAATTCTTTTATTAAATCAATTAATGAAATATCAACAATATTGCCACTTTCTCCCCAAATTGAGGTAGTAATAACATTTGATAAAAGCATTATCCCTATTGATAAAACAGCAGCGGCTAAAGAAAGAAGAACAAATAAAGTAATAAATTTTGCGCTCTTAGTTTGAATATTTTCATCAACATTTTGATACACCCAGAATGTAGAAATTAAATAATTAACAATTGTTCCTGCAACAAAACCCATTAATGTTGAAATAGCAATTATCAAGTATTGGTTATCAGTGAATCCAAATAGCAGAATAAACAATTGGCACACTAAATAATCCGCAATAGTCGCGGCCACTCCACAAACTATAAATCTAAATAATTCCCATTTAATACTCTTTTTCTTATCGACTGAGTTGTCCATAGCAATAATAATTATATTAAATATAATTTGATTATGACACGTTTATTTTTGTTATCTTAAGATATTAAAAAAACCCGTATAAATACGGGATTTCAAATTTTACTTTTTACTGGAGATGTAATCTAGTTTAGCGATTTCATCAGGTGTTGCGGCATAGACATAAGGCACATTACGACATAATTCGTTATAGTCTAATCCATAACCAAGTAAGAAGTCATGACCTTCTAATACACATCCTCTATAATCAACTTCAATTGGAACTTTTCTTGCGTCTTTTTTATCAAATAAGGCTACAAGGATAATTCTTTTTGGATGTTGAGTGCCT
Source organism: Bacilli bacterium (assembly GCA_045601085.1). GTDB lineage: Bacteria > Bacillota_I > Bacilli_A > RFN20 > CAG-826 > JAZRZD01. The sequence continues at coordinate 2,235 of JAZRZD010000027.1, forward strand.
TTAATGTGGTTAAGTAAATAGGTCATTGAAAGACCGCTATCAATGATATCTTCAATAACAACAACTGTTCTACCTGTACAATCTTGTTTAATATCTTTTGTTAATGTAATGGAACCACAAGTGGATGTTCCATGATAACTAGAAATTTGAATATAGTCAGTGTAAATAGGAACTTTAATATTCTTTACAAGGTCCATCATAAAATTTAATGAACCCTTCATTACACCTAAAAATACTGGGGTTTTGTCATCGTTTTCGACTTCTTGAGTTAATTTGTCTCCTAAGTCTTTAGCGATAGCTTTTAATTGTTCTTCACTAAGAATTATTCTATCCATAAACTAATTTGCAAGTTGAACATCAACGAAGTGATCAAATACTTCTGCTAAAGATTTGCCTTCACTAATAGCACCAATGATGGCAGCATAAAGTGGGGCAAGTGATAATACTTCAATCTTTGCTGATTTCTTTTCTTCTGGAAGAGGAATTGTATCAGTAATAACAAGATGATCAATTGCGGAAGCTTCAATCTTGCTAACTGCATCTTTACTTAATACTGCATGGGTAATTGAAACATAAATTTTCTTAGCGCCTAATTCTTTTAATGCATTAGCGGCTAAACATAATGTACCAGCAGTATCACAAATATCATCGACAATAATACATGTTTTATCTTTAACCTCACCAACGATACCAATAATTTCGGCACAGTTTGGTTTTGGTCTTCTCTTATCAATAATAGCGATAGGAACATCTAACTTTTTAGCGAGTCTGGAAGTTCTAACTACACCACCATGATCTGGAGAAACACAGACAACATCTTTGAGATTTAGATCTCTGAAGTATTTATAAATAATAGGAAGAGGAGAAATCTCATCAACAGGAATCTTAAAGAAACCTTGGATTTGGCTAGCGTGTAAATCAGTAGTAATGATTCTATCAGCGCCAGCGGTTGTTAATAAGTCCGCAACTAAACGAGAAGAGATTGGTTGACGAGGTCTAGCCATTCTATCTTGTCTTGCATATCCAAAATAAGGGATTAAGCATGTAACACTATGGGCAGAAGCTCTTTTACATGCATCAATACAAAGAAGTAATTCCATTAATCTTTCTGTAACAGGGTTACAAGTTGATTGAACGATATAAATATCGTCACCTCTCATGCTTTCATGTCCTTCGAAGATAATTTCACCATCTGCGAAGTGAACAACTTCACTTTCAAGAACTTTAATTCCTAAACTTCTTGCAATGGATTCAGCCATCTCTTTATTAGCAGTTAGGCTGATGATTTTTGTACGATATTTCATATTTTTATGCCCCTTAAAATATATTGTCTATTATACTCACTTACGCTTTGTTTTTGAACAAAATAAATAGGAAAATTATTCACCATGGAATTTTACTAATGATTCCACTGCAACATTGTATTTATTTTTAAGATTAGAGGCGGCTTTTAAGTCCACTAATTCGATATAAAATAAGCAAGCGACTGGAATTGCGCCAACCGATTTTGCAATCTCAATCATAGCCTCACAGCTACCACCAGTGGCTAATAAATCATCAACAAAGAGTATTCTATCGCCTTTATTTACTGATCCTTCAGAAACCACTAAAGTATTCTCCCCATACTCTAAAGAGTATTTATAAGAAATGCCTGGTCTTGGTAACTTTCCTGGTTTTCTTACAATAACTAAAGGTTTTTTAATATTAAACGCTAATGGGGATCCAACAATGAATCCTCTTGCATCTGCGCACATAACCTTATCTATATTATATTTACTAGCAAGTTCCCCTAAATCGCTTATTAGATTTTGGAATGCTTCAACATTTTCTAATGTAGTTGTAATATCTCTAAAAATAATACCTTTTTTAGGAAAATCTTCGATATTTGCAATATATTTTTCATAATATTTGCTGTCTTTCATATTTTTTACCGCCTATGTATCTATTATCTACTATTTCAAAATTTTTTGTGATTATTATTTGTTGTGCTAACATAAATGCATTATGAAATTAGCAAGGAAGACTATTTGGGCTGGAATATCTCTCATTCTAGGGATAGTTTGTATCCTTCTATTCTTTGCGCCTTTTTATCAATGTGTTAACGATTTAACTATCACAAAAATTGTTTCCGAAATTAATGGATTCGCTAGTGTATTTGGTTCAAATAATATTGTTAATAATGTTTATGATATCAATGGCACACTACAACCAGCATTAAAAACTATATCTGATTGTTTAGGAACAACCATTCATTTAGTAGCTTTCTCTTTTGTTGTTACCGCCACTATAGTGTCTTTTATAACTTTATTTACTAAACATAAGTTAACTCCAATTTTAAATATCGTTAACATTCTTTTATTGGTATCCGCAGGAGTTATCTTATTTATTGGAAAAGATAGCTTTATCAACACAAATAATATTTTATGTCCTGTTAACATAACATTTTGGTTAGTTGCCACAGTCATTGTGATATTCGCTATTGTGGCATTACAAGTTATATGTTTGTTAGAATATACAATAATAAGGAAGAAGAAATAATATGAAATACGCAGAAGAAAAAGTTTTAAAAGATGGTTATGTTTTAGGAGAAGATATTCTCAAAGTGGATTCATTTGTTAATCACCAAATTGATCCATTATTCGCTAAAAAAGTTGGAGAATTTTTCGCAGAAGAATATAAAGACTTTAAAGTAGATAAGATTTTAACAATCGAAACAAGTGGCATTGCTTTTGCTATTACAACCGCATTAGCCATGAACAATATTCCTGTTGTATTCGCTAAAAAAAGTAAATCTAAAATTGTAGATGCAAGTAATTTATATACTGCCCAAATTAAATCTTTCACTAGAAACACAATTTCTGATGTTGTGGTTGATAAAAGATTTTTAAATAAAGATGAAAATATTTTAATCGTTGACGATTTCCTTGCTGAAGGTAATGCCGGTATTGGATTAGTAGATATTATTAACCAAGCAGGCGCTAAAGCAATTGGATTGGCATCAGTAGTAGAAAAGACATTCCAAGGTGGCAGAAAGAAACTTGAAGATCTTGGTCTTAAAGTTGTCAGCGCTGCCCCTATTAAAGAATTCAAAAATAGTAAACCTATCTTTTAAACAATAACTAAGAATATCTGTATATAATCATATTGTACAACCTTTACGATTTTTCTTTACATAGGTTGTATAATGCCTTAAAATTAATACGAGGATAAAAAATGAGTGTTTTACAAGGCGTTTTAAAAGAAGAGTTAGATAGATTGGAATATAATCTTGGCGTGTTTCAAGATCGTCTATCTAGTTTTCCTAGGGGCACTATATTCATAAAGAAAAACTGTAATAGTTCATTTGTTTATAGAAAAAAGAAAACCAATGGCAAGGTTCAAAGCGAATATATTGGAAAGCTTTCGAATAATAAAAGTATTAAAGCAATAAATGATGCTGAAGAATATAAAAGATATAAATTGTTAGTTAAAAATACAATTATTGAGATTAACAAGTTAAAAAGAGCGTTAAAAATATATGAATAAGCATTTAAAAGAAATTCTCACATCACTAAATGAATGTAATATTTTGAACGATATCATTCTCATTGGTTCTTGGTCATTATTTTTTTATAAATATATTTTTATTGATTTTAAACCAACACTAAAAACTACTGATATTGACTTTTATGTTCCTAATGCAAAGAAAATTAAAGAGAAACACAATTTAACGCAATCATTAAGGGAATTAAATTATGAGATGATTAATGATCAACTTACAAATAAGACAAAATATATTTCTTATGATGGGTTTGAAATAGAATTTTTAACAAACTTAAATAGAGGCGGTCTTTCATGTGTAAAACTAGGCAATACCGGTATTTATGCTGAATCGTTACCTTATGTTGAAATATTTTCTGGAAACTATATTGAAGTAGAATTTGAAGGCATAAAATTAAAAGTTGCATCTCCAGCATCTTATGTAATTCAAAAACTTTTGATTAATTCAGACCGAAAGCAAGATAAAGCAATAAAAGATATTGAATCAATAAAAAATGTTTTACTTTATCTAAACGCATCAAATAAAAGCCGTAATGAATTAGCAGATCTTTTTAAGTCTTTACCAAAAAAGTGGCAAAAAAGAATATCTAAAACAACAACAGAATATCAAATAGACTTAAACCTATAGGTTATTCTTTATACCAAAACTACGAAAATATTTATTTTTATACTACAAATTGAACGCTTTTATTTTTTCTATTTTTCCTTATTTACATTATTATTTTATTTTTTATATAATTATTGCGTTGATAGCGATATCAACTTCGTATATTTCCCTAATTGGTGGGTCGTCTCTACGCCGAACCGTATAATTCGGCACTACGAATTGTTACTACTCGAAAATCTTTTGTTATTTCGTAGTAATAATCCTAGAAGAGGCTTCCATATACGGAAGCGTTTTTCATTTTTATAGGAGGTTTTACACAATGAAAAAACACTTATTAACATTAGGTGCTGCCGCATTAGTGTTCTCCGCAGTTGCAGGTCTTGCAAGCTGTGGTGGCAATTCTAATCCTGCTGCTCCAAAAGCAAGAACTTTAACAGACGTTAAGGTTGGTATGATTTGTTTAGAGGATAACAACTCTACCTATGACAAGAACTTCATCGATGCAATCAACGCTGCAGTTGAAAACACCGGTTTAGCTCCAGAAAATTTCATTTTAAAGACAAACATCCCAGAATCTGATGCTTGTAAAACAGCTGCTGAAGAATTAGTCGACGCAGGTTGTAATGTTGTCATCGCCGATTCCTTCGGTCATGAAGCTTACTTACTCGAAGTCGCTAAAGCAAATCCAGATGTTCAATTCTTACACTGCACAGGTACAATGGCTCATACAGAAGGCGTTGCAAACTTCCATAATGGCTTTGCTTCTATCTATGAAGGTAGATACTTAGCTGGTGTCGTTGCTGGTTTAAAATTAGAAGCAATGATCAAAGAAAATTCATCAACCGCTCACAAAGTTGGTTATGTTGGTGCATTTACATACGCTGAAGTTATCTCCGGATATACCTCTTGGTATTTAGGTGTTAAATCAATCGTCCCAGATGTCACAATGGATGTTAGATTCACTGGTTCCTGGTATGATGAAACAGGTGAAAAAGAAGCTGCTTTAGCTTTAATCAATGATGGCGCTGTCTTAGTTAGCCAACACGCTGACTCAATGGGTGCTCCAAACGCCTGTGAAGAAAAGAACGTTCCAAACGTTTCCTACAATGGTTCCACATATAGTGCTTGCCCAAATACATTCTTAGTTTCTTCAAGAATTGACTGGACTTCCATTTTCGAAAACTTAATCATGGCCACCGCTGATGGTGAAGGCGATGATTTAGATTCAGATCTCATCGGTTCTATCTTAGATGGTTCCGTTAAGACCACTGATGTTGGTAGTGCTGCTGTTAGCCGTTCACAAGCTATCCTCAACCAAACCAAAAATGCTATCGTTGCTGGCGATATCAAAATCTTTGATACATCAAAATTCACAGTTAACACTGCTTATGCTGATCCAGGTTTCCAATCCAAAGCAACAATCGATGGCGAAGGTCACTTATTAACATATATGGCTGACGTTGATACAGACGATGATTACACACCAGATACTCAAGTTATCATTGATGGTGAATTCGCTGAATCTTCATTCCGTGCTGCTCCATACTTCGATGTCCAAATCGATGGTATTACTTTAAAGAATACAGCATTCTAATCAACCACTAAAAAGGGCAGGAGATTTATTCTCTTGCCCCTCTTTTTTTAATTTTAAGGAGGATAAAACATGGAAAATACAAAAGCTTTGGAATTTAAAAACATTACCAAAAAGTTTGGTCCTGTTTTAGCTAACCACAACGTCAATCTCGACTTACAAAAAGGTGAAATACTTGCTATTTTAGGTGAAAATGGCAGTGGCAAGACTACATTAATGAACATGGTCTCAGGTATTTATAGACCAGATGCCGGAGAAATCTTGATTAATGGTGAACTTGCAACAATTCACTCTCCACAAGATGCTTTTAATTATCGTATTGGTATGATTCATCAACATTTCAAGTTGATTGATACCTTTACCGCACTTGATAATGTCTTACTTGGTTTGACCAAGGATGACTTTGCTAACTTAAAACAAACTGCTGAAGAAAAATTAGAAGAAAGAAAAGAAGCTGCTGAAGAAGATGACAGCAACTTCAATAAAGATAACGTTAAAAGATATAAAAAATACGCAAGACGTGCCGGATTCAACAAAAAAGGCGCTGAAGAAAGAATCGTTAACCTTGCAAATAAATATGGTTTTCATATTGAACCAAACAAATACGTTCATGAAATGAGCGTTAGTGAAAAACAAACTCTTGAAATCGTTAAAGTCTTATATAGGGGCGCTGATATCTTGATTCTTGATGAACCAACAGCAGTATTAACTCCTCAAGAAATTAGAAGATTATTTGATGTTTTACGTAATATGCGTGATTCTGGAAAATCAATTATCATTATTACTCATAAACTTAACGAAGTTATGGAAATCAGTGATCGTGTCGCTATCTTAAGAAAAGGTGAACACATCAAAACTGTTGAAACCAAAAATTGTTCTGAAAAAGTTTTAGCAGAATTAATGGTTGGTGAAAAAATCGATTTAGATATTAATAGAACTGATCCAGTTGATCCAGTTGATAGATTATTTGTTAAAAACATTACTGTTTGTGACTTACACGGTAACAAAATATTGAAGAATATTAACTTTACCGCTAGAAGTGGTGAGATTCTTGGTATTGCTGGTATCGCCGGAAGTGGTCAAAAAGAATTATTAGAAGCTATTGGTGGTCTTCATTATATTACTGAAGGAGACATTATCTTCCAAAACCCAAAAGAAAATAAACCTGTTACATTCTTCCATAAGAATTTGTCAACAGTTAAAAAGCTCGCAAAAGAAGGTAAATTCCACTATTCAAATGGTGAACCAGTGGACATTACTGGTATGAGTTCTTCTACATTAAAGAAATTAGTTAATGAAGGAGAAATCTTATTTAATGAAGATGAAATCGTTGATTTAAAAGATAAAAACCCATTACAAATTAGAGAATTAGGTATTAGATTATCATTCGTTCCTGAAGATAGACTTGGCATGGGCTTAGTTGCAGGAATGAGCTTAACTGATAACACTATGTTAAGAAGCTATCGTCATGGTCACGCTTTCTTCTTAGATAGAGCAAAACCTAAAAAACAAACCGAAGATATTATTCGTGAATTAAATGTTTCTACACCAAGTACAGAAATTGCTGTTAGCAAACTCTCCGGTGGTAACGTTCAAAAAGTATTAGTTGGTAGAGAAATTGCTTTAGCACCTAAAGTGTTAATGACAGCCTACCCAGTTAGAGGACTTGATATTAACTCAAGTTACACTATTTATAATTTATTAGATCAACAAAAACGTAACGGTATTGCTGTTATTTATGTTGGTGAAGATCTTGATGTTTTATTGGCATTATGTGACAGAATTGCTGTTATTTGTGGTGGACGTATTACTGGTATCGTTGATGCTAGAACCGCTACAAAAGATGAAATTGGTTTATTAATGACTAAAACTGAAGAATATACTAAGGAGGGCAAATAATGGAAACTAAGTTAAAAAAAGAACCATTACTTAGAATCACCAGAAATATGGATTTAACTAGTGGTCAAACCTGGCTTATCCGTATTGGTGGTATCTTAGCAGGATTCTTAATCTGTGCACTATTATCCGCACTTCTTGCTCCTGGCACCTTCTTTAATTTCTTTAAACAATTAGGTGTTGGTAGTTTCTCCACTCCAAATAGATTCTTCTCATTTTTAGAAGAAATGGCACTTTTGCTTATTATTTCATTAGCATTAGCCCCTGCATTTAGAATGAAATTCTGGAATATTGGCGCTGAAGGTCAAGTTCTTGCAGGATGTTTATGCTGCTATATGATGATGAGATTTGCAGGTCCTGTTGTTCCATCCGGTATTTTATGGATCTTAATGATTGCTGCCTCTATTGGTGGTGGTGTTCTTTGGGGTGTTATTCCTGCTATTTTCAAAGCATTCTTTAATACAAATGAAACATTATTCACATTAATGATGAACTATTTAGCAAAAGGTTTAATTCTTTACTTCGTTTCTGTTTGGGAACCAGGTGGAACTGGTGTATGTCCACCAAGCCCATATGGTAACATCGCTCAAGTTGGTGGCTTTGACTACGTTATTAACATTATTGTTGTTGCAATCGCTACAGTGTTAATGTTTGTTTATTTAAAATACACAAAACATGGTTATGAAATTAACGTTGTTGGTGGTAGTGTTAACACCGCTAGATATATTGGTATCAATGTTAAGAAGGTTGTTATTAGAACAATGATTCTCTCTGGTGCTGTTTGTGGTCTTGCTGGTTTATTAATTACTGCTGGTGCAACACATACAATTAATGGTGATGTCGCAGGTGGTAGAGGATTTACCGCTGTATTAATTGCCTGGTTAGGTAACTTAAATCCATTTGAAATGGCACTAAATTCTGGTTTAGTAGCATTTATTAGTAAAGGTGCTAATGAAGCTTGTTCCCACTATTTCCAAAATGGTAGTAACTACTCCGATATTATGGTCGGCGTGTTCTTCTTCTCCATTATTGCTTCCACATTCTTTACAAAATATAAAATCATTTCTCCTCGTGTTGAGGCTAAAAAGTTAGCAATGGAAGGTTTGTCTTCAAATGATAATCCAGTTGCCACCCCTACAAATGATGTCCCAGAAATGCAATCAAGCAAATCTAGATCAATTGCTACTAGATTAACTAGACTCTTCAGAAAAAAACATGAAGAAGAAAATAAGGAGGACAAATAATTATGGCTTTTATCACTATTATTCAATCCGCTATTAGATTTTCCACTATTTTCTTATTTGGTTCCACTGGTGAAACAATTACTGAAAAATCCGGTCACCTTAACTTAGGTACACCAGGCATTATGTGTTTAGGCGCATTAGGTGGATGTTTAGGCGTTAGTATTTCCTTATATATCGGTTCACCAAGCTACTTAGGCGTTTTATTAGGTATTATATTTGCGTTATTATTTGGTGCTATCGGTGGAGCTTTATTCTCGTTCTTTACAATTACATTAAGATGTAACCAAAATGTTGTTGGTTTAACTCTTACAACTTTGGGCAGTGGCGTATTTGCATTTGGTTTTAAAAACATTAACTCACCACAACTTCCTGCTGCTTCTAGATTCTTTAGAGAATTATTCCCAATTGGAACTAATCCACATTGGTTAGCAGAATTATTCTTATCCTATGGATTACTTGTTTATTTAGCAATTGTTGTTGCTATTATTGCCACTATTGTTATGAACAAAACTAGAGTTGGTTTAAGACTTAGAACTGTTGGTGAAAACCCAGCAACTGGTGATGCAAGCGGTATCAACGTAACTGGATATAGATATATCGCTACAATGATTGGTGGCGCTATCTCTGCTTTAGGCGGATTATTCATGATTATGGACTACTGTAATGGTTCTGTTGAATATAACGTTGCAGAATATGGCTGGCTTGCTGTGGCAATTGTTATCTTCTCCATGTGGCGTCCTTCTATTGGAATATTTGGTTCTTTCTTATTTGGACTTTTATACATCCTTCCATATAAGTTAGGATTAAGTTTCTCAGAAAGTTACTTAATGAAATTATTACCATATGTTGTAACAATTGTTATTTTAATTATTACAAGTCTACTTAACACGAAGAAGGCACAGCCTCCTACCGCGTTAGGTGTAACATATGATAGAGAAGAGAGATAAAACTCTCTTTTCTTTTTATTTTCAATACAAATTTATTCACAGTAAATATAAATAATAGTAATATTTTTATGGGAGAAAAATTATGAACGATATAAGAGATCCAAAAATGCAAAGAATCACTACTAAAGAGTTAGCTGATGCTTTTATTGCTGAACAAGTAGACGCAATTAAAAAACAAGTTGGTGATAAGAAAGTATTATTAGCACTTTCAGGTGGTGTTGATTCTAGTGTTGTCGCTGCTTTATTAATTAAGGCTATTGGCAAGAATTTAACATGTGTACACGTAAATCATGGTTTATTAAGAAAAGGCGAACCAGAACAAGTAATTAAAGTGTTTAAAGAAGAATTAGGTGCAAATCTTATCTATGTAGATGCAGTTGATCGCTTCTTAGATGCATTAAAAGATGTAGATGAACCAGAAACAAAAAGAAAAATCATTGGTAAAATCTTCATTGATGTGTTCGTCGAAGAAGCTAAGAAACTTGAAGGTATTTCTTATTTAGCACAAGGCACTATTTATCCAGATATATTAGAAAGTAAAGGTATTAAAGCTCACCATAATGTTGGTGGTCTTCCAAAAGAACTTAACTTTGAATTAGTTGAACCAGTTAAATTCTTATATAAAGATGAAGTAAGAGTTGTTGGAGAAGCATTAGGCTTACCAAAGAACATGGTTTATAGACAACCATTCCCAGGTCCAGGACTTGGTGTTAGATGTGTAGGTGCTATTACAAGAGATAGATTAGAAGCTGTTAGAGAAAGTGACGCTATCTTAAGAGAAGAATTCGCTAACGCTGGATTAGATCAAAAAGTCTGGCAATATTTCACCGTTGTCCCTGATATTAAATCAACAGGTATTAAAGATAATAAAAGAACATGGGATTGGCCAGTTATTCTTAGAGCTGTTAATTCTATTGACGCTACAAGTGCTGAAGTTGAACAAGTCCCATATGAAATCTTATTTAAGATTAGAGACAGAATCTTAAACGAAGTCAAAGGTGTTAATCGTGTTTTAGTGGATATTTCCCCTAAACCAGTTGCCACTATTGAATGGGAATAATAAGATTTTCTTAAAACATTGCATTATATCAACTTTGTTGATATAATATAAATACAAATATTAACAGACTATCGGCGATATGAACTAGCATTGCAAAGTCGACCATACGCAGGTACACGATACGGACACCTTAATATTTGTTGGTAGATTGGTTGTGTTAGGATCTACCAATGTGGAAAGCATCGCCCAGAAGGATTGTGAGTTATAAGAAAAGTGGTCGCTTAATGTAGACGTTCTTATATACAAAACCAACTCCCGCGCTCCACACAAATTTATAATTTGAATCAGAGGCCATCCAACTGAAACAGTGATGAAACACCAGTAATTAATGATAAAAGTGATTTTATCAGTTATTTACAAAGTGTTTTAAGCAGGATGGTTTTTCTTTTCCTTCTTAAGACAATTGGTCATACAGGAGGAAAAAGATGATAATCGACCAGAATTTTAAAAATTGGATTGAGAGCTTGTCCAAAAATTATCGAAAAGCTCAAATTAAAGCCGCTATCCATGTTAATAGCGAACTCATTAAATTCTATTATGAACTTGGTGAGGAGATTTCCAAGACATCTTATAAGGCGTCTTATGGGAATCGATTTTATACAATTCTAAGTGTAGAGTTAAGACAAAAGTTACCAGACTCAAAAGGTTTGTCAGAAATCAATATAAGATACGCTGAAAGATTTTATACTATGTATAAAAAGATTCTTCCACAACTTGTGGAAAAATTGTTCTTGGTTCCTTGGGGGCATCACAGAATCATTATTGATAAATGTAAATATTTGGAACAATGTATGTTCTATATTGATCAAACAATAGAGCAAAATCTTTCTCGTTCAAATTTAGAGTCTCGCATCTTGTCAAACGTTTATGAAAGAAGCCAAAATACATTAAATAATTTTGAAAAAATCCCATCACTATCAGATGAAATCAAAAATCTCGCAATGAAAGACCCTTATAATTTTGACTTTTTAACAATGAGAGAGAATTATGATGAAAAAGAATTAAAAGATGAATTAACTAAAAATATAAAATCTTTCTTATTAGAGCTTGGATATGGTTACGCATATGTAGGAAATGAAGTTCGTTTATTTTTAGGAGAAACAGAAATGTTTTGCGATCTTTTGTTTTATAACATCCCTAATCATTGTTATGTTGCTATCGAAATCAAAACAGGTAAATTCAAACCTGAACATTTGGGCCAACTTATCGGCTACACTGCCACTATCGATGCCACACTTAAAGGAGATAATGATAATCCAACAATTGGTTTATTAGTGTGCAAGAACAAGGATGATATTTTGGCAAAGCACGTTGTTAATACATTGAATGTTCCACTAGGTATTTCTGAGTATCAACTAGCTAATCTAATTCCAGAAAAAACAAAATCTTCCTTACCAACTATAGAAGAAATTGAAAATTTAACTGATGATTCAGATAAAAATAATAAATAAATATAACAAATCTCAAATATATAGATTTCTTAAGTGATTTCATATTTAAATTATATTTACACTCATAATTTATTTTGTTATTCTTAATCACAGAATAGAGGAGACATTTATGAAGTTAATTTCAATTTCATTATGTGGAATAAATATGAGCATTATTAGTGTCTTCGCTAACAATAATTTTTCAATCTTATAAGACCCTTATTATTTATGGGTCTTTTTTTTGAAGAAAGGAGATAAGATATGGAAAAACTCATCTATGGCGTTGAAGATAGTCCAAAACTTGGCAAACTTTTAGTCTTTGCTTTACAACAAGTCTTAGCTGTTCTTGCCGCCACAATTGCTGTTCCAACTATTATTGGAGTTCCAGCACAAATTCCAGCCGCTATCTTAGGTGGTGGTATTGGTACAATTGTTTACTTACTCTTCACAAAGTTTAAGTCACCAGTTGTTATTTCTAGCTCATTCGCTTTCTTAGGCGCATTAGCTAACGCTTTAGCATTTGGTTACATGGGTATTGCCCTTGGTGGACTTTTCGCCGGCTTAGTCTATGTTATCATCGCTATTATCATTCATTTCACTGGCACTGCTTGGGTTAACAAATTAATGCCTGCAGTTATCATTGGTCCTACCGTTGCTTTAATCGGTTTATCATTAGCAGGTTCCGCTGTTGGTGATATCACAAAAGCTACAGGTTCTGGTGAACCATATAACTTAGTTGCATTACTCTGTGGTTTGATTTCTTTCTTTACAATTGTTATTTGTTCAGTTCAAAACAAATTCAAATCCATGAGATTAATTCCATTCATCTTAGGTATTGTTGTTGGATACGCTGTTGCTAGTATCTTCTCAATCTTTGGTTACTGCTTAAATGTTGACTACTTAAAGATTGTTAGCTGGCAACCACTTGTTGATAACTTCAGTGAAATCTCATTTACTTCATTCTTAGATTACCCACGTATTTCTTTAGTTGAAGGTATTAAAGAATTAGTTAATGGCGAAGTATCCGCTGAAATCTTAGCTGCAAATCCTGCTGCTACCCCAATTACATGGGCTGGTGTTGCAGAAGTTGCTTTAGCATTCATTCCAGTTGCCTTCGTTACATTTGCAGAACACATTGCTGACCATAAGAACTTAGGCTCTATTATTGGTAGAGATTTAGTTAGCATGGATGAAAAGAACCCAGGATTAACAAGAACATTACTTGGTGATGGTGTTGGTAGTATTGCTGGTACATTCTTTGGTGTTTGTCCAAATACCACCTATGGTGAATCCGTTGGTTGTGTCGCTATTACTAAAAATGCTTCTGTTAAAACAATCTTTGTTGCTGCAATTATGTTAATTGTCTTAGCATTCTTATCCCCTGTTACATGTTTCTTAAGAACAATTCCTAACTGTGTCATGGGTGGTGTATGTTTAACCCTTTACGGTTTCATCGCTGTCTCAGGATTTAAAATGTTTAAGGAAGTTGATCTTAACCAAAACAAAAACTTATTCACTGTTGCTGCAATCCTTATTGCTGGTATTGGTGGATTATCCATCCAAATCCCATACTTAATTGAAGATAACGCAATCAGCAAAGTCATTACTATTACTTCAATCGCTACCGCTTTAATCTTAGGTATTATTACCTTAGCTATTTGTAACGCTATTGAAAAACATAGTAGCCCAGACGAAGAATAAGATAATCTTCTAATATAAAATTAGCCTTAGTGATAACACTAGGGCTTTTTTATTACTTAAAAGTAAAAATATATAGTAATATGATTGATATGAATATCAAACTAATCTCTCTTACTAAAGAATACTATCCTCAATTATCAGATATGATTGATGAGTGGAAACACGATATAGAAGTTAATCACACGAATAGATCACCATATGCCATCTTTAAAGTAGATTATCATGATTTTGATGCATATCTTGCATCTTTAGATCCTAACAATACCCCAGAAGGATATGTACCTGCTACTACACTATTTGCATTGGATACAGATAGAAATATCTTTGTAGGTGCTGTAAATATCCGTCACTACCTAAATGAAGCATTACTTCTTGGTGGTGGCCATATTGGAGATGGGGTAAGGCCTAGCGAAAGAAGAAAAGGTATTGCCACCATTATGATTGGACTCGCTTTAAAAGAATGTAAAAAGATGGGTATTGATAAGGTTTTAATGACTTGTGACAAAGATAACATTGGAAGCGCTAAATCAATTATTAATAACGGTGGTATATTAGAAAATGAATTTGTTAATGAAGACGGAAAAATAGAACAACGTTATTGGATAGATTTAAAATAAGAAAGGTAGAGATAATTTATGAATGAAAATAATATGACATATACCTGTCCAAATTGTGGTGGCACATTAGTGTTTGATATCAAATCACAAAAAGTGGTTTGCCAAGAGTGCCACACAGAATTTTCGCAAGAAGATTTAAAGAAATATCAAGACGAATTAGACGCCACTAAACAAGAAGAAGTTAAGTGGGAAGATAAAACTACTGAATTTTCTAATGATGAATTATCTAAATTGAAGGTATATTACTGCTCTAGTTGTGGTGGTAATTTAATTACTGATGAAAACACTAGTTCCACTATTTGTCCTTATTGTGGGTCACCAGTCATATTAAAAGAAAGACTTGCAGGAGGTTTAAAACCTAACTATGTTCTTCCATTTAAACATGATAAAGATGAAATTATAGATGTATACACTAAATATGTTAAAAAGAAGTTATTTGTAAAAGGTGACTTCTTAAAAAATAACTCATTAGATAAATTTCAAGGTATTTATGTACCTTATTGGTTATTTACTAGCGATACAGAAGGAAGAGCATCTTTTAAAGGATATACCACTAGAACATGGGAAGACTTTGATTATGTTTATACAGAAAAGAGCTATTACTCTATTTATAGAGAAGGTGGAGTTGCTTTTGATCACTTACCACATGATGCAAGTTCAAAGATTGATGATAAGTTAATTGAATCAGTAGAACCTTATACATTCGCAAACGCAAAACCATTCTCCACTAATTATTTAACTGGACATGCTGCAGATAAATATGATGTTGAGAGTAAAGATTGTGAAGACCACGTATTAGAAAGGATGCGTAATACATTAACAAAAATGCTTCAATCTACAGTTGTTGGATATTCAGGAGTTTCTTGTACAGGTAGTTCTATTTCAATGATTGATCCGGTTGTAGAATACGCTTTATATCCTTTATGGTATTTCTCTTCTACATATAAAGATAAGAAATATATATTTGCTATGAATGGTGATTCTGGCAAAATGACTGGTAATTTACCACTATCAATGGGTAAATTCTTTATGTGGTTTGCTATATGGTTATTAGGCTTAGGAGGATTAATATTCTTAATTGCCTTCTTATGTTGTCAAAATCAATTTAATTGGATACAACTCGCTGTTGGAGGAGGAATTGGCTTAATCGTAGCTATTATCTTCTGTGTTGTTAACACTATTTCATTAAAGCCTGTTAAAAAAGCTAAAGACGCTAAAAACTACACTGTTAAAGAATCATTCCACTTAGATGTAAAAGAATCTCATTTCTTATACAGCACTATTTCTAAAGTTGCTAAACCAAAGAATAATAAATCTTAATTAATTTTAGAAACACTATTATTAGTTAAATTAATTTGATAGAAATGCGCATCTCCAGTAATGGAGGCTTTAAGTGTGTAATTTAAGAAATATAGACTGTTAGAAGAAATACATAATGCTGAACAAGAGTATTTATTATCTGCTGCTAAAACAACAGTTGGTGATTTAACATCTGTAGCGGATTTATCAACTTTATATAATCCAGACTTATTAAGTGATGTTGCTGGACAAGAGTAATAATAAATATCATCACCGTCTAAAATCATTTCATATGGGTGACAACTACTACTAACAATTACATCTCCTTCACCTAAAGATGTAAAATCGGTTCTTCTAATGGAGTGTTCAATTGTTCCACTATAGATATAAAAGATATTGTCCCCATCAAAAATAAATTGATCAACATTTTTAATGTTTTTACTTAAGCGTGTAGATTCAAGATCTTCTGACTCTGGTGTTATATCAGCAAGATTATAGTATTCGATATATCCATTACTAATATCAGCATTAATAAAATATAGTTCGCCGTCTTTTATTGTAAGGTTTTTAGCGCCATTAACTTCAGAAAACTTAACATATTCACTTCCATCAAGTTTAAATCTAGCTAAACCGCCGGCAATACCAGCAAAATTATAATGAGTTCCATAAATATAAGTCCCATCTGTGGTCATATTTCTAACATCATTTGTGTTAATCTTTTCAGCCTTTGACCCTAATTTTAAATCTGCACAATATATGTCATTATTTGTTAAAAGTGTTACTTGATTAAAATATAATTTGTCATTATAAATGAAGAAATCTTGAACTTTATCTGTAGTTATTTGAGTATTACGCTTTGATACTTCGTTATATGCATAAAGAGTTTTTCCAGCATGCATATTTAAATAGTAAATATCATTACCATAACTCAATGTTTTGCCACCAAGATTAAGAGGTGTTACTTCTGGCGCAACAAATCCAGCTAATAAGTCTGTTAATTGCTTATTTGTTTGTGAATATTTATAAAGATGTAAATCATTAGTATTAATAAAAACAATATTCCCGTTATTATCCACATCAAATCCATTAACATTATCGGTTTGGATAATATGTTTTTCATCTTTAGAAGACAAATCAATAGACCAGATACCATATTTTGTATAATCAATAACGCCAAATAAATCTGTGTAATTGAAATATAATTTGTTGTTTTTAATCACTAAAAATTCACCGGAAGCATTTGTTAATTTACTAACAGATGGTTGTCCAGATGATAAATTAATTGCCCCAATATAATCATTAATTGCATCAACCGTGCAATAAAGAACGTTATTTGCAATTGTAAATTCATGCACCTTTTCATCTAATACAAGAGACGCCTCATAATTAGTGAGATTTAACTTATATAAATGATAATCGTCATTACCATTACTAAAATATAAATTGTTGTTATAGATTGATAAGTTTTTAGTTTTGCCTTCAAACACTTTTGTGACAATTGGTTCATCAGTGCTATTAGTTTTATCAACCATAAATATGCCTGATTTGCTACTAGTTAAACCATTAGAAGCATAGAAATAAATATCATCACTTTTCTTTACAAAGTCATCAATATTACCACTTGAATACAAGCTTGTTACTTGTCCTGTACTAACTTCCTTAACAGTATCAGTTAACGCAGAGGTTGAAACAAAAAGAGCTTTAGATGATGAATATTTATTAAATGATTTAGGAGAAGAATAATCAATGCGATTAATTTTGTTATCAACATCAATTGAATATAAGTGTTTATCATCTAAGCCATTAGAAAAATAAATTGTTCCATCATTTGATGCAAATACTGCCATATCTGTTTTTTCTGTTCTAATACTTAAATTTGCAGTAAGAGTTAAAGTGTTATAATTTTTGTTTTCTATAATTGCAGTATAACTATAAGTTCCAACGTTTATTGCTGAAGTAACAACGTTTCCTTTGGAATCAAACACTTTTTCTGTAACTGTAGTATCTGCAGGTAGAACTCCAACCAATTGGACATCTCCAATATGTTCTTTGCCATCATATTTTACAGAAGCACTATCATAAGATAAACCAACAAAATCAATTGGTGTAATTGTTAATGTCGCATTTAACGTTTTAGTTATGTATTCTTCTTTACTTAAGGTTGCAGTTGCAACATATGATCCAACGTCTATATGTGCTTCTCTACCAGTATAAGTAATATCGGTGCCTTCAGGTGCGCCTGTTACATCACCAAGAATATGAGAATTGCCATCATATTGGATAGTTAAGCTTTCAAAATTAACACCGGTAAATTCTTTACCAGTTGGCTCTGGCTCAATATCTGGGGATCCCCCACCACAACTTACCAATGGGAAAGCCAATATAAGGGCTAATAATGTTTTTAATTTCATTTTGATAGTCTCGTTATATAAACCTTAATGGAGGGTTGCAATAACTATAGCTATAATGCCACTAATAATGAGCACCGCGCCAAATATAACTGCAGTTACAATTAACTTATTCTTTCTGTCTTGTTTTTTGTTTATAGAAATGAGGTTAACTTGTTTATTAAATTCTGCATCATAAAGTTTTCTTTCTTCTGATGATAATTTAGATACATCTAATTCATATATTTTATTTTCCATATTTTTCTCCATTAGCTATTAATCTTAACCCAAATAATAAATACAATAACCACTATTACAAGAAGGACAACTCCAAATCCTATAGCAACTGGGTTACCAACAACAAATCCAATAATTAATGTTATTAATAAAGCAAGAGCTAAAGCAATTGCAATAGCGATAGCAATTCCTTTTGCGACTGCTTTCTTATGATCTGCTTGAGCTTTTACATATCTTTGAGCGTCTAGTTTTGCTCTAGCAATGATTAGTTGCTTTCTTTCAGCTGCTTGTTGTTCTTTAAGTAATCTTTCTTGTTCTCGACGAGCTTTTTCTTCTTCTAGTTTAAGCTTTGCTAATTCATTTAAAGCATCAAGGTTCATTGTCATATTATCAACATGAATTGAATTATTATTCACTACATTTGTTACAGCATCTTGAACTACAAAAGAACTTCCACATTTGTCACATGTGGCTGTCTTTGTTTGTGCATCAACTTTTAAAGCCGCCCCACAATTTGGGCAAGTTACATCTAAAATAGGCATCTCAAATACTCCTAAAATATATATTTATAATATATTTATATAATAGAGAGAGAGAGAAACGCAAGCACTTTCACCATAAAAGTGCCAAGAATCTATTTACTTATTTTCTTAAAAGTTTTTACTAAAAATGAAATGCCACATCAGAAAAGTTTGATGTAATCGACATTATTTATCTTGAACTAATATCTTTTCAATTTGT
>JAZRZD010000028.1:0-16876 GCA_045601085.1 Bacilli bacterium
CAAATAAATGATTTACATATCTATCTTTGCTAGCAAGAACAATTAAACAATCATCTAATGATAATTTATTATCAAAAATATAGGATAAAGCGTTTTCAACTTCATTTAGTTCACCAAAATATGGTTTAGCGGATTCAATGATTTTTCTTTCATTTTTAAGGCTAAAAACTTCATCCAAATTAACTTTATTAACTTTTTTAGCGATACTAGAAATAAATGCTAATTCAAGAGGTCTAAGATCTTCATTTTCAAAGATATTAATTTCATCAAATAATTTAACTTTTGAATTAATAATTAAACGAATAACTTTAATCCCATCCGTAACATTTTTAGATGAAAGGAAGTCTAAGTATTGTTTAAAACAATTGGTTAAGAAGTTGATATTGATATCTTGCTTAGTTGAGCTAATGATTTTTTCCTTAAAATAATTAAATTCATCATTATCAGTAATATAAAAACGTAGATTCTCAATAGAATCACTCACATGCATGACATCATCAAAACTTTGGACTGATTTGTCAGTTTTTAAGATTGAGGCAAAAATACGATATCGCTCTTCTACAGTAAAAATATCTCTAGTTTCTAAATATCCACTTCTTGCATTGGCCTCTTGACTTAAAGAATTAATATTAAAAACCTTATAACCAAGAGTAGTTTCACCACCTAAAGCAAAATTACGCAAAAGCTCTGTTTCATTAAATCTAGAGGAATAAAATATTTTTTCTTGCATAGGATTATTTTAGCATACGGACAAATAAGATTAATAAATTATTATTTATTGTCCATTTTTCCGTACATATAAGAAAAAAGAACCGAGTTACCTCAGTTCAATTTTCTTCTATTAGTTAATTATTAACTAAATTGTGGACCTTTCCCTGTAAATTGTGAGTTATATAACGCAGCGTAGAAACCATCAACTTTCATAAGTTCATCATGATTTCCTGTTTCGATAACATCACCATCTTTCATAACAATGATAAGGTCACTATTCTTAATTGTGGATAATCTATGAGCAATAACAAAACTTGTTCTACCTTTCATTAATTGATCCATAGCATCCTGAATTAACGCTTCAGTACGTGTATCAACACTACTCGTTGCTTCATCAAGAATTAACATAGGAGCGTTTTGAATCATCGCTCTAGCAATGGTTAATAATTGTTTTTGACCTGCAGAGAGTCCACAATCTTCATTTAATATGTGGTTATAGCCATTAGGTTGTTGACGAATAAAGGAATCGCAATGCGTTGCTTTACATGCTTCATACACTTCTTCATCTGTAGCACTTGGACGTGAATATTTTAAGTTTTCCATAATGGTGCCTTCAAATAACCAAGTATCTTGAAGCACCATACCAAATAAGCCTCTAACATAACTACGATTAAGAGATTTGGTATCCACTCCTTCAATGGTGATTTTTCCACTATTGAGTTCATAGAATCTCATTAATAAGTTAACCATTGTTGTTTTACCAGCACCTGTTGGTCCAACAATAGCAATCTTTTGACCTGCTTTACCTTCTTCACAGAAATCATGAACAATAACTCTATCTTTGGTATAACCAAATCTAACATGATCAAACTTAATATTGCCTTGAATATTATCAATTGTGCCTGTTTTACTAGATTCATCTGGTTCATTTTCTTGTTCTAAGAAATCAAATATTCTTCTAGCGGAGGCGAATGTTTGTTGTAATGTGGCAAATGTTGTAGCGACTTGAGTTAATGGAGATAATAATTGGTCAGCATAGCTAACTGCCGCAACAACTGTAGCAATCATAGCGGATTTGTCACCAGTTAAACCAGAAACAATCATCGCCCCAATTAAGGCAATAATAGAGAAAATAACATTTCCAAAGAATGTCATTAATGGAGTGGTAACACCAGAATAGAAGTCTGCTTTAGCCATTGCTTTTTCTAATACAAAGTTATGCTTAGCAAAGCTATTTCTTCTTGCTTCTGTTGCCTTAAAGACTCTAATGATATTAAATCCAGTGAAACTTTCTTCTGCTTCACTAGAGACTATACCAGTTAAGTCACTACGATCTTTGTAGAATTTTTCACCTCGAGAACCAACCTTTAATAAGATATAAATCACTATTGGTAAGATAACTAAACAAGCTAAAGCGATTCTCCAATCTAAGATGAAGAGAATGATTAGAACACCTAAGATTGTAATAACTGAACTAATTAATGATGAGAAAGATTGGTTTAATGTTGTTGAAATAATATCAACATCATTACTAACATAACTTAATACATCACCAATATTACGTGTATCAAAATAATTAAGTGGTAAAGAATTAATCTTCTTAATCATGTCATTTCTAAGTCTCGCACATCCTGTAGCGCATGCTCCTGCCACTAAATATGAACATAAGAATGAGGATAACCCATTAAGGAAGAACACTCCAATAGCCACTCCAGCACATAACCATAGATATTCAAAATCAATAGGGACTGGTGGCTGAGCGGTAGCTTGAACTAATATAGTACCTATTTCTTTAAGCACTAATGGTCCAGCTAAAAGACATAAAACGCCAAAGATAGAAAATATCGTAGCGGTAATAATACGTGATCTTTCAGGCTTTAAATAAGCCATTAATTTAGAAAATGGAGATTGACCACGAGGGGATTTTTCGTATTTATTTATTTCGTTTGCCATGATTATTTTCCTCCTTTCGCATTATTAATACCAAGTTCTTCAGCAGAAAGTTGAGATAATGCAATTTCGCGATAAACCCTGCAATTCTCTAATAATTCTTGATGTTTTCCAATACCCACCATCTTGCCTTCATCTAATACAACAATTTGATCAGCATCTAAAATTGTGCCTACACGTTGAGCAACGATAACATTAGTAACACCGGCACAATGTTTCTTAATTTCACCACGTAAAACTTTATCAGTACGGTAGTCTAAAGCGGAGAAGGAATCATCAAAAATAAAGAATTCTGGTTCCATGATAATTGCTCTAGCAATACAAAGTCTTTGTCTTTGTCCACCACTAACATTTTTACCACCTTGAGAAATTTCATAATCTAATTTACCAGGAAGTTTCTCAACAAATTCTTTAGCTTGAGAAATTTCTAATGCTCTATCAATTTGATGAGCAGTAGCGTCAGGTTTACCTGTGGTAATGTTATTCACCAATGTATCATGGAATAAATAACCCTTTTGAGGAACATAACCAAACTTACCAAATAAATCATCTAACTTATAATCTTTAACATTAACTCCATCTACTAAAACTTCACCTTCAGTAGCATCAAAGAATCTAGTTAATAGATTAATTAGTGTTGTTTTGCCAGCACCTGTAGCACCAATAAAGGCAATTGTTTCACCTTTTTTAGCTTTAAATGAAATGTTTTCAAGAACAGGTTTTTCTGCTCCTGGATAAGCATAACTAACATTTTTATATTCAATTGTGCCTTCTTCTAATAATTCTGGAGTATAAACATTATCTTTAACTGCTACTTCAGTTTCTAATACTTCATTAACACGTTTGGCACATACCATAGCACGAGGAAGTTGAATAACAGAAACAATAATTAATACGAATCCAATTAAGATTAATGCACCAAATTGCACTACCATTGATACATCTGCGTATTCAAAACCTGTTGCGCCATCAGAGATTAAATATCCACCAATTGAATAAACAGCAACGTTCATTAAAGCCATGATTACTTGAATACCAGGTTGAAGAATACCTAATGCACGGTTAGAGAATCTTTCTGTTTTCATTAAGTCATTATTAACTTTGCCAAATTTTTCTTCTTGGTAATTTTCAGCGTTATAAGCTCTAACTACTCTTAAACCTTCAAGATTTTCTCTTGTTACTAAAGTAACTTTATCGAGTTTAGCTTGAATTGCTTGATATTTAGGAATAGCGATTTTAACTGCAATAATAATAAATAAAAGGATTAAGATAACTGCAGAGACTACTATTAAAGACATCTGCCAAACACCACTAATGAAAAGTAAAATTAATGTGCTAATTGAAATTAATGGTCCATAGAAAATGAAACGGAACATTAGATTATAAGTATTAGCGATAAAAGTTAAATCATTCGTGGTTCTAGTAACTAAAGAAGAAACGGAAAAGTGATTCATTTCAGTAGATGAGAATTCTCCAATTTTCTTATACATTTCATATCTAGTTACTGAAACTAAATGAGAAGTAACAATACTTGCTAATTTACAAACAACAATAGAGCAAATACCAGAAATACCAGCGATTGCTAACATATACAAAGCAGTAATAGCGATTTCCCCTATTTCTGTTCCTTTTTGTAAATTGCTAATAATGTCACCTAAATAAAAAGGTAAAAAGAAATCCGCAGCAACTTGACCCAAAATAAAAACGGCCATTAATGCTACTAAACCCCAATATTTACCAAGATGTTTAAGTAGTTTTAACATACTTAACCTCCTTCGTCTAACAGCCTAATTTTACTATAGATTATTTATTAATTCTACCGTATAAAAACAATGTCTTTATTAAGACTCTTAAAACGCAATTTTTATAGAACACGTCGTATAGTAAAAACTAGAGTTGTTAAAGACAATTATGAGCGACCATTTTATAATAGAATCAGCACAAATAAATATAATAAAAAGTATGGGAGATAATTATGTATAAGTTTAGTGAAAAAAGCATTATCTTTATCAAAACCTATTTAATTCCTAAAAATGTAATATCTTTGCCAATTACAGAAGATAATCTAGATGAAATGATTGAATATGTAGTTAATAATTTTGAATTAGGGCTGCTAAATAACTCTGAAAAACCACTCACTGGATATGAAATTCTCCAAAAAGATGGAGAAGAATTAGTTGATGAATATTCCTTACATTGTGATGAAATAGATTACGATGATCTAAACAAAAGATTAAGTTGTTGAAGTTTGCCAAACAAAAAGACACCAATCGGTGTCTATTATTGTAATGGCGGAGCAGGCGGGACTCGAACTCGCGCACCGGAAACCCGATCTACGTCCTTAGCAGGGACGCCCCTTCACCAACTTGGGTACTGCTCCATTGGTGCCTATTTATACTATCACAAATAGGCGTTTAAAATAAAATGTTTATTAATATGCTCTTGCAAAAAGCACAACTTTAGTGGCTTTCTTACCACAGATTGGACACACTTCATCAAAAGGAATTTGATTAAATGGCATACATCTAGATGTAGCTTGGAACATTTCTTTGATTTTGTTTTCACAAGCTTCATCTTCACACCACATCATTTTGGCGTATCCGCCTTTATCTAAAGCCGCTTTTAATTCTTCAACAGAATGAACTTCAGTTGTGTGATCTAACACATATTTAAGGGCTTTTTGATACATTTCTTCATGAATTTTCTTCATTATACGCTTGGTAGCGTCTACTAATTCATCAGTCTTGACTGTTTCTTTAACGCCGTCATTTCTTTTGGCTAAAACAACAACACCATTTTCGATATCTCTAGGACCAATTTCCACTCTTAATGGAACACCTTTCATTTCGTATTCAGCAAATTTCCAACCTGTAGATTTATCACTTTCATCAAGTTTGACACGATATCCTGCCTCTTCTAAAGTTTCTTTTAATTTTCTAGCAGCAGGAATAACACCTGGTTTTTGCATAGCAATAGGAACGATAATGATTTGAATTGGTGCTACTTTTGGTGGAAGTACTAATCCGTTATCATCACCATGAACCATAATGATGGATCCAAGTAATCTAGTAGAAACTCCCCAGCTTGTTTGATGAGGATAGGCAAGTTTACCATCTCTTCCTTGGAATTGAACATTAAATGCTTTAGCAAAACCATCACCAAAATAGTGTGTAGTTCCACTTTGTAATGCTTTGCCATCTGGCATTAAAGCTTCAATAGTATATGTTTCTTTAGCGCCTGCAAATTTTTCTTTTTCAGTCTTTCTTCCTTTAATAAAAGGAACAGCAAGTAAATCTTTACCACAATCATCATAAATATCAAGCATTCTTAAGGTTTCAGTTCTAGCTTCAATTTCTGTTTCATGCATTGTGTGACCTTCTTGCCATAAGAATTCACTACCTCTTAAAAATGGACGGGTTGTCTTTTCCCATCTAACAACAGAACACCATTGGTTATAAAGTTTTGGCAAATCTCTATAAGAGGAAATAACTTTTGCGTAGTGATCAGTGAAAAGAACTTCACTTGTTGGTCTAACAATTAGACGGTCATCAAGTTTAGAATCTCCACCAACTGTACAAATTAAAGTTTCAGGAGCAAATCCTTCAATGTGATCTTTTTCTTTTTGGAATAAAGATTCTGGAATAACCATAGGCATATAAACATTTTCATGTCCGGTTTCTTTAAATCTTTTATCTAAATAGTTTTGAATTTGTTCCCAAATAGCATACCCATAGGGACGATAAATTATGAATCCCTTCACAGTGGAATAGTCCATTAATTCTGCTTTTTTACAAACATCAGTGTACCATTGAGCAAAATCATCTTCTTGACGAGTAATAGCACTATTTTTAATTTGTTCGTTTGCCATAATTTACATCCTTTCTTATTAATATTTTGAATCCAGTGTATGGATTTTATCCATTTTCTTACTGTCAACAGGTAATAGCATATCATAACTAGCGGAAATAGTTTCACTAGAAAGATAATTAATTCCTGCTTTAATAATTAATTCAACAGCTTGCCAACCTTCCAAATCAGTAGCAATAATTGGCTTACGATATTGTAGTAAGTTTTCAATTAATGTATGAATTGAGAGTCTAATTCTGTTATTTTTCTTAATTTCCCCAAGCATTGCAGCACCAGCAATGAAATAATCAAAGTAAGCATAGACTTCTGGGTCTAATAACAAATCTTTATCTTCAAGCATAATGGCGAGTTCAACGCCTAAATCTTTAACTTTAGTTAATGCTGATTTAATTACTTCACTATTTGCGGAGTTATCTTTAATCTCTTGTTCATGGAATTCCATAACAAGTTTAACATCCTTAAATCTATTAATCTGAGGCAATATAGAGAGAATATATTCCACATCAAATAAACTTGCTGAATAGAATAACCTTACATTGCTATTACCATTTTGACTAGCGAATTTAGGAATAATGTTTTTAGCGAATATTGAGAATAATTCTTTACCTTTACCTACTCTAGAAGCGTACTTAGACATTTCTTGAATAGAAGCAAATGGAGAATCATACGCTCTAACATAACTCATATAACCAAATATTGAGACACCAGATCTTTGTGTATAGACAATTGGTCGATATAAATAACGTACACTATCGGGTTTAAGTAAGTTCTCGACATCCTGACTAAACTTACTAACATCGATGCTTCCTGTTTGAGAATACTTAGCAACAACAATTTGATTTCCATCTTGTTGGGCTTTAATACAAGCGTTTCTTCCTTGTTCAATAATCGTATCAAAACTTCGGTAAAATAACTTATTTTCCACAATTCCAATAGAGAAGTTAATTGTCCCTGTGAAGCCATTTACAGATAAACATCTATTTAAATTATGAACAATTGATTGAGCAAGAGACATACTTGCTTCACTACTTGCCATTCTTAAATCAAATAAGAAAATTTCGTTAGAATTAGATTCCACGATTTGTCTAGCGTTACGAGAGTTTGTAAGATAAGGATAAACTTCATTTTTCAAAGACATTAAAATAAATCTTTCAATATCTTCACTTTGAAGCGCTGCTTGATGGACATAATAAAATCTAATTGCGAATGTATAGCCCTCACTACCAACACCTTCATTAATCAATGAAGCCATCTTACTTCTTTTAACTACACCTGCGATCATACCTCTAACTTTCTTAACAGGTTGATTACCAACAGACATGTATTTTAAAAGGTGACATTCAACATACACTAAACCTTTTTCTCTTTCGTACTTAAGTAGCTTTAATAAAGAGAAGAAATCGGAGTTTTTATG
Organism: Bacilli bacterium; assembly: GCA_045601085.1. Lineage (GTDB taxonomy): Bacteria > Bacillota_I > Bacilli_A > RFN20 > CAG-826 > JAZRZD01. The sequence continues at coordinate 7,943 of JAZRZD010000028.1, forward strand.
TCTGGTATGAATATCTGCTTGCATATATTGGTCCGCAGATTTTATATCAGTACAAATTGTAAATATCCATTTTTTGATTGATTCAATGCTATAATCAGCAAAACTTGAGTAAAAGTCATGTAAATCAATAACTCTTCTAGCTTTTAAGTTACTAATTCTAATTACTTGGACTTTATTACGTTTTACATTAATTATGTATAATCTTTTAGCGTTGCTTTGACCTTTGATTTTATTAATAAATTCATGGTCTTGCTTACTTGCAACTGCAAAAGAAACAACAAAAAAGATAATTGCTAATATTGCACAAACAGTCACAATAAATAAGATTAGAAATTTTTGATCAGTAAAGTTCCACCAGGCCATAGAATTATTATAAAAGTGTTTTATGAAAATATCATTCATAAAAAATACAATTCATTTGAAAAATCATTAATATGATATAATACGTTTGCTGGAGAAGTACCCAAGCGGTTCAAGGGGGCAGTTTCGAAAACTGTTAGTGGATGCAAGTCCTGCAAGGGTTCGAATCCCTTCTTCTCCGCCAAAAAACCCTGCAAACTTGGATATATAGTAAAAAACAAGGCAATAAGCGCCTTGAATTTTTTATAAATAATTACTTACTTTGATTTAACTTTATCGGAACTATTACCGACAGCGATAACATTACCAATTGGGTTAGTAATAGAATAACCAACATTAACTAAGTGATCGCCGACTCTTTCAAGTTCACCAACTAAGGAAGTAAAGTAACCACCTAAGTCTGCAACACATTGATTCTTAGTAACTCTTTCAAAATGGGCAAATCCTAAACGTCGTTTTGCCTCATCAGTTTCTGCTTCTAAAGTATCAAGTTGTTTTAAGCTGTCAGCTTTCTTTCTAGTAAAGACTTCTTTAGTGACATCAAACATCTTAGAGATAATTGAATACATATATTTGAGTTCTTCAATAGCGGCAGATGAGAAATGCATATCATTCTCAATCATAGATTCAGTTGTAGATAAGAAGTTAATAGCGTGGTCACCAATACGTTCAATATCGTTAATGCTATGGAAGTAGGAACCAATCTTAGCTTCTTCTTTTAAATTAACTACGTTAGAAAGTTTAATTAAGAAGTTTGTAAGTTCACTGTTAATACAGTCAATATCTTCTTCTCTTTCTTTTAATTCTGGTTTTTTATCAATGTTTTGAGTGAATATCATTTCCGCTGCAATATCCATATTTGCTTGAGCAAGTTCAAGCATATTAACAACTTCATTCTTAGCTTGTCCTAACGCGATTGATGGAGTAATGAGCATTTGATCATCAATAAATTTAAGAGCTTTTTTACGATTAATTTGATCTTTATCTTTAAGTAATAATTCACCAAGTTTTACAAATTGGTTAACAAATGGCAAAAGAATAGGAATAAATATTAAGTTATAAAATAGCAAGAACATAGCAACAGTAAATTGATAGTTATTGCCAAACATATTTAATAATCCGTTAGAAATAGCCTTATCAGCAGTAAATTCAACAATCCAAACTATACCTGTCGCAATTAATGCAGTTAAAATACGTACAATTAAGCACACTAATGCTGTTCGTTTAGCATTTATTGACCCACCAATTGCGGCAATAATTGTTGTTAATACAGTACCAATAGTAGCGCCCAACACTAAATAGAAGCCACTTACAAGAGGAATAGCCCCTCCACCAACCATGATAATAACAATGCCAGATGTAGCACTACTTGATTGAGTTAAGCATGTAAATAAAGCGCCAATTAATAAAAGTAATAATGGGAAATCAATACTAATAAATAATTCTTGGAAGAATGTAGTGATATCAGAACCTGCAGTAAATACTGCCTTCATAGTGTCTAAGCCAAAGAATAAAACTCCAAATCCTGCAAGAATTTCACCAATATTTTTAATCTTTTCGTTCTTAAAGAACATTAAAACTACACCAACAAATGCAGCAAGTAATAAATACACAGCAAAATCAAATGATGCAAAAGAAACAATAATACCTGTAACAGTAGTTCCAATATAAGCGCCTAAAATTAAACAAATACCTTGGAATACTGTAATAACACCGGTATTAATAAAACCAACAGTCATAGCAGCAGTTGCACCACTAGATTGAATAACTGCAGTAACACCAGCACCAATACCAAGAGATACTAATCTATTATTCTTAATTTTATTGAAAAACTTTTTTAAACTACGGCCAGCAACTTTCTTTAAGCCACCTGACATCATATTCATTCCAATAATGAATAAGGCAGCACCAACAAGTAAGTTAATAATACTTTTAATGGTTTCTTCCATAAACATTTTGTATTATACAACAACACGTTATATAAGCTTAAATAAAAAATATGATTTTTATACAACACATAGATATTTAAATGTAAAATAAAAATATGTTTGACATAGTCATTATCGGTGCTGGAATAATTGGATCAATGATAGCAAGAGAACTATCTCGTTATCAGCTTTCAGTTGCTGTTATTGAAAAGGAAAATGATGTTGGAAATAAAACAACAAACGCTAACTCAGCAATCATCCATTCAGGATATGATCCAGAACCAGGTACAAATAAAGCTAAATTTAATGTTCTTGGCAATAAAATGTATGACCAAATAGCAGACGAATTAGATGTTCCATTTAAAAGAATCGGTTCTTTAACAGTGGCATTATATGATGAACAACTACCACTACTTGAAGATTTAAAGAAAAGAGCGGAAGTTAATGGGGTTAATGTTCAACTATTATCAAAAGAAGAAGTTAAGAAATTAGAACCTAATATTTCTGATGAAGTAAAAGGCGCTTTACTAGCCCCAACAGCAGGAATTATTGACCCATTTAATCTATGCGTTCACACAATGGAAAACGCTATTGATAATGGGGTTAAATTATCCTTATCTACTGAAGTTAAATCTATTAAGAAAAACAATGAAATATTTGAGATTTACACAAATAATGGAGCTTTTGAAGCAAAAATTATTATTAATGCCGCAGGAGTAAGCTCCGCAAATGTTGCTTCTATGATTGAAGATATCGATTGGAGTATTACACCAAGAAAAGGTGAATATTATGTATTAGATCATTCAAGAAAATTATTTGTTAATCACACAATCTTCCCATTACCAAGTATTAAAGGGAAAGGTATATTAGTATCTCCAACAACATCTGACAATTATATAGTTGGACCTTCTAGTGAACCTGTTAACGATTTTGATGATGTATCTACTGATTCATTAACCTTAAACAATATTAAAGAACAAGCTTCAAACATGGTTAATAATATTCCTTTTGGCACCACTATTAGACAATTTGCAGGTCTTAGAGCAACTTGCTCAAGACATGACTTTATAATTGAAAGTGCTAAAACTGAACCTAATTTTATTAATGTAGCGGGTATTGAATCGCCTGGACTAGTAAGTTCTCCTGCTATTGCAAAATATGTTGTAGAAGAACTTATTGGTAACAAACTTATTCTTATTAAGAATCCTAACTTTAATCCAAGAGTTAAACGTTATATTAAAAGTAGCACTGCTACAAAAGAAGAAATCTCTAATAATCCAGAACTAGGGCAATTAATTTGTTCTTGTGAAAATGTTTCTTTAGCAGAAATTAAAGATATCTTATCTAGAAGTTGCCCTCCTCATAGCATTAAAGGGGTTAAAAGAAGAACAAGAGCAGGTTTTGGCCTATGCCAAGGCGGTTTCTGTCAAAGCAAGATTCTTCTTTTACTTGCCAAGCATTATGGAGTATCTCCACTTGATATTCCTTATGATGATAACGGAAGCTACATCTTAAAAGAAGAAGTAAAGGATGTTAAATAATGAAAAGCGTTGATTTAGTGATTATTGGAGGTGGCTCTGCTGGTATGGCAGCAGCTATTCAAGCCAAAAAAGAAGGTATTAATGACATTATTATCCTTGAAAAAGATTCTTATATGGGTGGGGTATTAGACCAATGCATCCATAATGGTTTTGGTTTGACTGAATTTAAAGAAGAATTAGCAGGACCAGAATACGCTCAAAGATTCTTAGATCAAGTAATTGAATTAGGAATTACATATAAAACATCATCAAAAGCAATAGATTTAACTAAAGATAGAAAAGTTACATATTCAAATAAAGATGAAGGACACGTAACTGTCCAAGCTAAAGCGGTTATTATCGCAACTGGTTGCTATGAACGTAGTGGCGCAATGATTAATCTAGCAGGAGATCGTCCTAGCGGCATTATCACAGCAGGTCTTGCCCAAAGATATCTAAATATTCATGGTTATTTATGTGGTAAAAGAATTGTAATTTTAGGAAGTGGCGATATTGGTTTAATTATGGCAAGACGTATGACATTAGAAGGTGCTAAAGTTATATCCGTTAATGAAATTAACCCTTACTGTGCTGGATTAAATAGAAATGTCCAACAATGTTTAATTGATTTTAATATTCCACTTAACTTATCCACTACTGTTAAGGAAGTTAAAGGCAAGAAAAGATTAGAAAAAGTTATCTTAGCGAAAGTTGATGATCACTTTAACTTTATTCCTGGTACAGAACAAGAAATTGAATGTGATACACTTCTACTTTCTATTGGATTAACTCCATATTTATCTTTATTAAAGAATATAGAATGTCCATTATCCTTATCTTCTAAAGGACCTATTGTAAATGAATATTTTGAGACTTGTTATGAAGGTATATTTGCGTGTGGTAATGGTCTTCACATTCATGATGTTGTAGATTTTGTAAGTGACGAAGGAAGAAGCGCTGGTCATTTTGCAAAAGAATATATTTCTAATAATTTAAAACATAATGAAACAAATAATGTTGTTGCGGGAAATAATGTTTTATACGTTGTTCCACATCTAATTAACAAAAATACCAATGTTGATGTTGATATTAAATTTAGAGTGAGAAAACCTGTAAAAGCATCTGCAATTATAATTAAATCAAACGATAAAATTATCAAAAAGCTTGTAAAACCTGCATTAATTCCAAGCGAAATGAATATTATTAAACTTGATAATGCATTATTAACAAATATTAATAATGACATCGTGGTAGAAGTAAAGGAACTATAGTATGGATAAGATAGAATTAACTTGCATTGTTTGTCCTAGAGGATGCCATATTACTGTTGATGAGAATATGAATGTTACAGGTAATTCTTGTCCTCGCGGTAAAGAATACGCTTTAAATGAAGTAACTCATCCAATGAGAACATTAACTTCCTCTGTCAGAGTGATTAATAGAGAAAATACATTAGTATCTGTAAAAACAAATAAACCTATTCCTAAAGAGAAAATGTTTGATGTTATGAATGAGATAAACAAAGCATCAATAACTGCTCCTATAAATATTGGAGACATTGTTATTAAGAATGTTTTAGGATTAGACGCAGACATTGTGGTAACTAAAAATGTCAAATGATAAAAAAATTATTGGCCAAGCGAGTCAACCAGAAGGAAAATCACTTGAAAATGTTCATAATAAGGCCAATATTATACGCTACATTATTATTGGTTTTGGTATAATTGCTATAATGGTAGCGATTATACTATTTATTATTTATAGATAAGGAGAGGTTATGGATTTCGAAGAAAGAGCAAATAAAAAAGTATCAATAGCAAAAATAATAATTATCATTGTTATACTTGCACTTTGTTTAACTGGATTAGGTTTAGTTATTTTCTGTCGTCAATTATTTGGTGATGAAGTAGGTGATTTAATTTTAGGCGCAGGTATAGAAAATGGATTTGTTGCTATGGGCAACTTCTTTATTGATAATATTCGCGCAATCGTCTCTACTCTTATTATTATTGCGGTTATCCTTGTAGTCTCTTCAATCTTAGCCATTATTACAAACTTAATTTTTAGAGGTACTCCAAGAAAAAGAACTATTGCTTCTTTATTAAAATCTTTAATTAGATATAGTTCTGTTATCCTTGCTATTTGCTTTATTTTAGGAGCGTGGGGAGTTGATGTTGCTGCTATATTTGCAAGTTTAGGCGTTGTCGCTCTTATTATTGGATTAGGCTGCAAAACCCTTGTAAATGATATAGTTTCTGGTTTCTTTATTGTTGTAGATAACTATTTCCAAGTTGGTGATAAAGTTACTATTGATGACTTTACAGGATATATCTATTCAGTAGGATTAAGAAGCACAAAAATTAAAAGTTGGGATGGAAACATTAAAACAATCACTAACTCCAACATCATTACTGTTATCAACTTAACTAAATTTGATTCAGTTGCAGAAGTTAAAATTGATCTTTCATTTAATGAAGATTTAAAACGTGTTGAAGCAATTTTAGCAAAAAGACTTCCTGAAGTTAAAGAACAAATTGGTATCATTTCTTCTTTAAAATATGAAGGAGTTAATGCATTAGATGAATGTGGGGTACAACTTTTATTTCACGCTGATGTAAATGAAAATGATAGAGTACCTGCTGAAAGAGCTATTTTAAGAGCTTTATATTTATTATTTAAAGAAGAAAGCATTCTTATTCCATTCAAACAAGTTGTGGTTAATTCTCCAGATCCAACAGATAGACCAAAAGCTTCTAATGAAGAAATTGAAGTTTCTGATAAATTAATGGGTTACACTAAACCTAAAGAAACTAAAAAGAAAAAGAAATCCTTAATATCTTCTGCAGTTGAAAATATCAAAAAAGCAACTGAAGATATTGATGAATAATTTCTTATATTATAAGAATCATTATTTTCATCTATATAAAAAGTGAAAACACAAAATAGTCCACTATTACTTAATTCCCTAAAAGAATATATTTGTTAACTTAATTATTTGCTAACCATCTTTAACAAATCATTTATTCATAAAATGTTTTGGTACAAACACAATTTCGTATTTCCAATAGTTCTATCAAAATGATAATGGCCAAAAAGCCAATATCTATAAGAAATATTTTCATCTATAAAATTTAACATATCAGTATTTTTGTCCTTAGAAAAATGAAAATATTTTGTAACGGTAAACGTATCACAACAATGAGTTAAAACCAGATCAACTTTATTATTATGCTTTGAAAGATTCCATTTAGCATTATCAATATCATGCTTCGTAATATCTTCCTGTGGCCACCAAGAAATATGTGGCGTCCTTAAGTATTTATCAATTGAATGTGCACCACCAATACATAACATTGAAAAACCTTCAATTTCCAATATTTCTCCCCTTAAAACATGAAAGATATGTTCATTAATTTGATGCATTAAAGCACCATGATATTCAACAATTGGAAACATATCTAACATATCGAAATTTTCATGATTACCATCTACAAAAATTACAGTTATGCAAATATTTTCATATCTATCCAATATGTATTTTGTAAAATCAGAAGACCAACATATACCAGCATCTCCTAGTATTATTAAGGTGTCGTTATAATTTACGTTATAATCTCTTAATTTATATAATTTTTCAAAATCAATATCACCATGAACATCGCCAGTTACATAAATCATAAACATTCAAAAACCTCATCATAAATAGATAAATCTTCTATTCTTGTAATGGTTGTAATTTTATTTCCAGAATCCTTACTAGATGATCCACAAAGAAAAATCATTTCATTTTTTGTACGAAAATCTAAAACAATATATCTATCGTGAAATTTTTGATTATTCGGTTTTAAGTCAATTTTATTTTGAGTTTCGCTTTGAAAATCTTTTAAATAATCATCATTAATGTTATTTCTTGCTTTATTATCTGAAACTATTGTTATTTTTACATTTTTCTTACAAGATTTTAATAATTGTAATGTCTTAAGATTAATATAATCATCTATTAGTAGAATGCTCTTTTTAGCTTTGCTATAAATTGTTTGATAAGCTATATTAGCTTCAATTTTATTTCCATCCAAAATTAATAAATGTTTAAACGAAGAAGAATCAATAAACTTATCGAAAACTAAATTAAGTTTCTTTTCATGTTTTTCTAATATGGCGCCATGTTCATTTATAGTATTAGTTAATTTTAATAATTCAGAAATAGAAATTAGATTTTGACTGCTAACAATATAATCTTTCATTTCCTTAAACGCTCTAATAAGAAGAACGCTTTGTTTTGTTGCAAGATCCCCTTTCAAAACTGTCATCAACATGTAAATACCTTGTTCTGTAAAAACATATGGAAGATATCTTCGCATATCTAAATTTGCGGTCGCATTTTGCGGCCTCAAGAAATTTTCACTATGTGAATTCTTTTCATTAAGTTTAATTTTTCTAATTTTCTCCCATTCGCTTTTAGTGAGTTTAAATCTAAAAGTTTCATCAAATTTTTCAATATTTCTATTAACTTGTTCGTTAAATCTTTTTGTTTTATATCCATAAAATTCAGCAAGTTCAAAATCAAGCATAACCTTTTGCCCACGAATCTCATAAATCATTGAATTGATAGTTTTGCTTAAAGATAAAGTTTGCTCTTTTAATTCTAATTCTTTCATGGTGCTATTGTATCATTTGTAATGACAAAGTCAATACAAATGATACTGTATTGTCTATGAGAGCCCTTTATTTAAAGCAAAATGTAATGCGAAAAACAAAAAGATTGTAAATGATTATGTTGGGGAATGGAGAAACTATTATGAAAACGATAAAGTTTTATCTAGAAATACACTAAACAAATTATGGTAACCATAAAATACAGTAAAAACCACATATTCACAGATCTAAAATTATTAACTGCGTTTTACATCACATAAGATTAGGAGGTATTTTAATGAATACTGAACGCATAAGAGAATTAATATACAACAAAAAGAAATTGAATTGTAAGCGTAAATAAATACCATTCTTCATAAAACATTCCGATTTTGCGATGATTTTCGCATAAGAAAGGCATGTTTTTATGAACAAAGAAGAAAAAGAAGTTTTATATCAATGTTATTTAGAAAGTGGATTATCACCCAAAG
>JAZRZD010000029.1:0-3238 GCA_045601085.1 Bacilli bacterium
ATGTTAGAATGGATATGCTTTTAGATAAGAAAGATGAAGCTGTCTTTATTGGAAGTAAAGGAACTAGAATTACTTCAAGAGCTATTGAACTTATGTTAGAAGAAAGAGCCAAAGTTGCTAAGATTAATCGTAAGGTTACTCCTCATATGTTAAGACATACTTTTGCTACTGCCTTATTGAATAATGGTGCTGATCTTAGAATGGTTCAAGAACTTTTAGGTCATGAATCATTAACAACTACTCAAATCTATACTCATGTTTCTAAAAAACATTTACAGGAAGTATATGAAAATACTTTCCCACTAGCTAAAGCCTTAAAGGAAAAAGAAAATGGAAATTAATCGTAACACTTATTTTAAAATAAAAGGAAAATATCTAGTTATTAGTATCCTAAGAAAGATATTTACTTTTATTATGGTTGTTTCAATAGTCTTACTTCTAGCTTGGGCTATTATGAAAACTATATTTGAACAAAATAACGTTACTAGCAATTTCTTTTTAGATAATAAGCAAGTTATTATGCTTGTTCTAAGATATATTGTAATTATTCCTTCTTCTATCTTTGTTATTCTCTTAATCATTGATATAATAATGCATAGATATCTAAAAAAGCAAAAGAAAGAACTTGCTATTATAGATGAAATCTAATGTCCATATAGCTCAGCTGGATAGAGCATTCGCCTCCTAAGCGAAAGGTCGTGCGTTCGAATCGCATTATGGACGCCATATGAAAACAAGAAGGGGCTGTAAAGAAATAAATTTCTAATCAGAAGTTGTTTCAATACAGCTTCTTTTTTTGGCTTTTGTGGATAACTTTTAACTAAATTTTAAAAAAAGGGCATAATGAAAAGAAATTTGATGAAATTGTGGATAATTTCTAACAAACCTCATTATTTGTTCTGTATTTTAAGTTGTGATATTTACCTAAATTAAAGCCAATAATGACTAAATAAAACTCAAGATTTACCTTCTTTAGTGAAACTCGAGTTATTCTTCTGTAATTGTAATCTTGTTTTATAACTCCAAATGCTCCCTCAGACATATAAGAACGTGTGGTTCTTAACTTTATACCCTCTTCTGAAGCTAGATTGTCAATTACCTCTTCATGATATTTGGTTAAAGTTCGATTTATGTTAATAACTCTGTTATATTTAGAATTATGGCACTTGTTCCTAAAAAGACATCCTTCACAATCTTCACATTGATATTTTTCTTCAGTTCTTTTGTCTTTGTTACCTTCGATAGGAGTTTCATTGATTTTAAAGAATTTTTTGTTGTTCGGGCATATAGGATGACCTTCTTCATCTATTTTAAAATTGACTGATCTAAATGGATCTTCATGAAATTTCTTGTCATGGGTCTCTCTTTCCCAAGTGGCAAATTTCATAAATTTTCTAATCTTATTAATCTCGCAAAAATTATATGTTTCAAGATTTCCATATCCTGCATCAGTTACTGCAATATCTGGGTACTTGCCATATATTGATTTATGTTTTTCCATTAAAGGGATAAAACATTTATTATCACTAGCAAATTGAGAAGTCATACCATATAGTATTATTTCACCTGCAGATACTAATTGCCAATTGTAAGCTGGAAGTAATGCAGTATTTCCCATATAATCTGTTTTCATTCTCATAAATGTCGCATCAACATCAGTTTTTGAAAATGAATTTCTATGCTCGCCACATTTATCTATTTTTTCAGCATAATCTTTCAACATTTCAATAATTCTATCTAATTTTTCATAGAGTCTTTGTATTTCTTGCTTTCTATGACCTTTTCCACTAACAAATTTAACTGATTCTTTATCGATTATTGATAGTAAGTAATCTCTATTTTTTTCTAATTCTTCAATTGAATATGATTCCTTAATATCAAAAGCTAATCCTGGTTCTAATATGTCAGATTCATTTATTTCAACAAATAGTTTAGACAAATGTTTAAATTGTCTATCTCTTGATGTAATACATGCGTTTTTCCAAACCCATGTATATTTATTAGGAAAAGCTTCAATCTTTGTGCCATCAATATATACTGTTGAAACATCTATATTTTGCTTTTCAACAATATATTTTGTAATTTCATTTGATATATTCTCAATTGAATCTAATAAATAATCATTTATAAAATTACATATTGTCATATGAGAAGGCCTTGCCTCATCAGACAAATACATAAACCTAATATCGTTTCTACAAAGAGATTCAATTTTTCTTGTTGATCTTACGTTGATCATGAACGCGAATAACACAATCTTCAACAAAACTTCAGGGTCATATCCATCTCTTCCTCTAGTTTCTCTAGAGTCATCTTTTAAATATTTACTTAAATTTACTCCTTCCATGACCTCTTTGAAGCTAACCACTGGATCTGTTGGTTCAATAAAAATTTCAATTTCTAGTGGTAATTTCATTTGAATTATGTTATTCTCTAATTGTGCGTTGGAGATTAACTTATTCATAAGTTAATTATACCAGAATTGAGGCTTTATTTCATTAGAAATAATCCTCTTTTTTTCTGCTTTAAAACAAAAAAGAAGCTGTATTGAAACAACTACTTTTTTCATAGTTTATTTCTTTACAGCCCCTATATTAATCTTGACTTTCTAGTTTACTTAAAGCAAGGAGAATACCTAACTTACCATATTCATAAGTAAGTCCACCTTGCATATATAAAGTATAAGGACTAACAACAGGAGCATCACAACTAAGTTCTATTGTTGAACCTTGTGTAAAACTTCCAGCAGCCATTACTTCATCAAATGGATAACCTGGCATGGAAGATGGTTCAACACTTACATATGAATCAATTGGTGATGATTCTTGAATTCCTTGACAAAATTTAACTAGATTTTCTTTACTATTTAAACATACAGTTTGGATAATATCAGTTCTTTCTTCATTATATTTTGGACTTACATTATCATAACCTAATTTTTCTAGCATATAGCTTGCTAGAATTGCAGTTTTTAATGCATTCTTTACAGCTTGTGGAGCCATAAATAAACCTTTTAAGAAATTTATATTTTGGTTAAAGTTTGCTCCAACATCTTTTCCAACACCTGGTGCTGTAAATCTTTCTGCCACTTCTTTTACTAGATTAGCATCTCCAGCAACATAACCTCCACTAGTTGCAATACCTCCACCTAAATTTTTCATTAAGCTTCCTACAACTATATTAGCTCCAATATGACATGGTTCTAATTTTTCAACCAGTTCACCATAACAATTATCAA
>JAZRZD010000030.1:0-33060 GCA_045601085.1 Bacilli bacterium
ATATTTTAGTTAACGCTAAACACTTAATTGATACTATTAACAGAATTAATACAGAAGAAGTTTCTTTTGATATTGAAGATTCTTTAGCAATTATTACCTCTTCTAATGGTAAATCACAAAAGCAATTAACCACTATTAATGGAGATGAATATCCTGATATTGATTTAGAACCATCTGGTGAAGAATTAGTTTTATCTAAGAAAGATTTCACTTCACTAGTAAATCAAACAGCTTTTGCAGCATCTACAAAAGAAAAACAAATACTAACCGCAATGAATTTTGTTGCTAATAATGGTGTTTTAACTGTTACTGCTACAGATTCAAATAGAATGGCAGTTAAGAAATTAAATATTGACGAAGGTATTTCATTTACTTCAAATATTTTTGCAAAAACTATGGTAGAAATCTCACATATTATTGAATCTAACGATAATATTCACTGTTTCTTCGCTGATAGAAAAGCAATATTTACATTTGACCGTACTATTGTTTCTACTTCACTTGTTGTTGGTTCTTATCCTGATACTCGTAGTGCTTTAAATAGAAAAGCTTATTTTGTATTAGAAGCCAATTCTGATGAATTAATCAATGCTATTGAATCTACAAGAATTATGTCTATTGATCGTGAAAACATTGTTGACTTAAGCATGGATGAAAACGTTGTAGAATTTACTGCAAAAAGTTCACAAGTTGGTTCTGCTTTTGAACAAATTGAAACTTATAAATATGAAGGCGAACCATTTAAAATCTCATTTAATTCAGAATTTGTTTTATCTGCAGTTAAAGGTTTAGGTTGTAAAGATGTCCTTCTTAAATTTGAGGGCTCTATGAAGCCTTTTGTGGTCGCTGACCCTTCAGATGACTCCGTGACCCAAGTAATCACTCCAGTACGTACTCATAACTAATTTTTAAGGTATTTTAAGAGTATATATAATTAAGGGAATTTATTATTCCCTTTTTTATTTATATTAGATATAATAAAGTTACTGGAGTTTTTATATGGGCGTTAAGAGTGTTTTTCTTAATAAAAATGAAGAATATTTAACGCTGAATGTATTATTAAAACTTACTGGTATTATTTCCACTGGAGGTATGGCAAAAATCTATCTAGCAACTCACCAAGTTAAAGTAAATGGTGAAGATGAATCTAGAAGAGGTAGAAAGTTATATCCTGGTGACATTGTTCTTGTGGAAAATCAAGAATATCGAATTAATAGTCATGAAGATTGATAGCATTACCATTAAAAACTTTAGAAATCACACCTATAGCTCATATCGTTTCACTAATGGATTAAATGTAATAACTGGTGATAACGCTGTGGGTAAAACAAATTTAGTAGAAGCGATATATTATTTATCACTCGCTAGAAGTTTCCGTGGTGTAGAAACTAATGAGTTAATCAAGAAAGGAAAAGATCAAGCAGAGATTCACGCAACAGTATCAGAAGGTAAGATTAAACGAGAAATTGATATTTTGATAGCTAATAGCACCCGTAGAGTGTTTATAAATGGCAAGCCGGTGTCTCGACTATCGGAATTATCTAAATGCGTTAATATCGTCTTATTTGAACCTAAAGATGTATTACTGTTTAAGGGATCACCAAAAGAAAGAAGAACATTTATAGACGTAAATCTTTCAAAAAAGTCTGAAACCTATCTTGAATTAATTTCAAAGTATGAGAGGGTTTTAAAGGAAAGAAACGAACTTCTAAAGCAAGATAAAGTGGATCTAACTTTGTTAGATGCAACCACTGAAATGTTGATCAAATTAGAGGGTCCAATTATCTCTTATAGACAACTTTATTTCAAGGATATCAATGATATCCTTATTAAATTAACGCACGCGCTCACGGGCGTGTACGAAAAAATAGAGGTAAGTTATAAACCATTCATTCCTTACACTCAAGACTTTGAAATAAATGCCAAGGAGGCATATAAACGCTCATTAGACAATGATTTAAAGAAAAAGGCAACAACTATTGGGATTCATCGAGAAGACTTCTCTACAAGTCTAAATTCTAAAGATATTGCCTTATATGGAAGTCAGGGTGAAAACAGAATTGTAGCCCTCGCACTTAAATTAGCCCCATATTTCTTAATTGGGGATGATGATAAGAAACCAATCACAATCTTAGATGATGTGATGTCTGAATTAGATGATGAACATCAAAAAACACTCATCAGGTTTCTTAAAAAGATGAAGCAGGTATTTATTACCGCTACTAAACTTGAGATAACTGGTGCAAGCCATTATCAAATAAAAAAACAAAACACAAAGGAGGTCTTCTAATGGAAGAAGAAAAGAAGGAAGTTGCTGTTGAAGCTAAGTCTGAAGAAAAGAAGGAAGAAACTTTTATTCCTCGTGAAGTGGAAATTTCCGAGATGAATGAAAAGGAAGTCCAACTTGAAAAAGCTGACGCATCTTACACAGCCACTAACATTCAAGTTTTGGAAGGACTTGAAGCTGTTAGAAAAAGACCAGGTATGTACATTGGTACTACTTCGGTTGATGGATTACACCATCTAGTATGGGAAATCGTTGATAACGCGATTGATGAAGCCTTAGCGGGTTATTGTACAACCGTTGATGTTTCTATTAATCCTGGTGACACAATTACCGTTAAAGATAATGGTAGAGGTATTCCTGTTGATATCGTTGGAAAAACTGGTTTATCAGGTGTTGAAACTGTTTATACTGTGCTCCACGCTGGTGGTAAATTTGGTGAAGGCGGTGGATATAAGGTATCCGGTGGTTTACATGGTGTAGGTGCATCAGTTGTAAATGCTCTTAGTGAATGGTTAGAAGTAGAAGTCCATAAAGACGGTGGCGTATACAAAATGCGCTTTGTCAATGGTGGTCATCCAGAAGGAAGATTAACCAAAGTTGGTACATGTTCTGATAGTGGAACAATTGTTACATTTAAACCAGATCCAGAAATCTTTACTGAAACCACAACATATAGCTATGACGTTATTAGAAATAGATTAAGACAAGTTGCTTATTTAAACCGTGGTATTACAGTCAATGTTAGTGATTTAAGAGATAAAGAACCTGTCACAGAACATTTCTACTATAAAGGTGGTATTAAAGAATACGTACAATTCTTAAACCACGCTAAAGGTGATTTATTTGACGATGTTATCTATTGTGAAGGAAGTGAACCTATTGAATTAGCTTCTGGCACTGTAGCCCATGTATATGCTGAAGTTGCTATCCAATATAATGATGGATACACTCAATCAGTCTTCTCTTTCTGTAATAACGTACACACCCATGAAGGTGGTATGCATGAAAGAGGGTTTAACGCTGCTATCACTAGAGTTATCAACCAATACGCTAGAGATAAGAAATTCCTTAAAGAAACAGACGATAAATTAGAAACAGATGATATTAAGGAAGGTATGACTGCTATTATTTCAGTCAAACACCCAAATCCACAATTTGAAGGACAAACCAAAACTAAATTAGGTAATGCTGAAGTTAATGGTATTTTATCTCGTATTGTTGGTGATGGATTAAACCGTTTCTTAATGGAAAATCCAAACCTTGCTAAATTAATCGTTGATAAAGTTATGTTAGCCGCTAACGCAAGAATGGCGGCAAGAAAAGCTAGAGAAACTATTCGTAAGAATGCACTTGAACTTACCACTCTTCCAGGTAAGCTTGCTGATTGTTCTAGTAAAGACCCATCCGAATGTGAATTATATATTGTAGAAGGTAACTCCGCTGGTGGTAGTGCTAAAAATGGCCGTGATCGTAAAACACAAGCCATTCTTCCATTACGTGGAAAAATCTTAAATATTGAAAAAGCACAAATGAAGAGAATTTTCGCTAATGCTGAAATTGGTAACATGATTACAGCAATTGGTGGGGGATTTGACTTAGAATTTGATGTTAGTAAGATTCGTTACCATAAGATTGTTATTATGACTGATGCTGATGTTGATGGTAGTCATATTCGTATCTTATTATTAACATTCTTCTATCGTTTTATGAAACCTCTTATTGAAGGTGGTTATATTTATATTGCACAACCTCCTCTATATAAGGTTGAATATCATGGTAAACCTTACTATGCATATAATGACGATCAATTAGAAGTTATTAAATCCAAATTAAACCTCAAACCTGGATATCCATTCCAAAGATATAAAGGACTTGGTGAAATGGATGATTCTCAATTATGGGAAACAACAATGGACCCAAATAATAGAAAGATGTTAAGAGTTACTGTTGCAGACGCTATTGCAGCAGAAACAGTCTTTAGTGAACTCATGGGTGAAGATGTTGAGCCAAGAAGAGAATTTATTAAAAACAACGCCAAGTTCGTTAAGAACTTAGATATATAAGGAGGAATTGACTATGTTATTTGATGAAGAAAATAAAGTAGAAGAAACCCAAGAAAATAGTGAAGATAAGCAAGATGAACTTCAAGAAGGTATTGTTGCTGGATTATCAGATGTTGAAACTGTTGATTTAGTTAAGACATCCTTCCTTGATTACGCAATGAGCGTTATTGTTTCTCGTGCGCTTCCTGATAGTAGAGATGGTTTAAAACCTGTTCACCGTAGAATTATTTATTCTATGAATGAAAGCGGTATGACACCTTCTCAACCATATAAGAAATGTGCCCGTATCGTTGGTGACGTTATGGGTAAATATCACCCTCATGGTGACTCCGCAATTTATGGTGCTTTAGCAAGACTTGCTCAACCATTTGCAATGAGATATACACTTGTTGATGGTCATGGTAACTTTGGTAGTATCGATGGTGATGAACCAGCTGCTATGCGTTATACCGAAGCAAGAATGGAAAAACTCGCCCTTGAAATGGTTAGAGACATTAACTGTGACACCGTTGATTTTGTGGATAACTATGATGGTACAGAACAAGAGCCATCAGTATTACCATCAAGATTTCCTAACTTATTAGTAAATGGTAGTAACGGTATTGCTGTTGGTATGGCCACAAACATCCCACCTCACAATTTACGTGAAGTTGTTAATGGTATTGTTGCTATTGCTCATAATCCAGAAATTTCTAATGTTGAATTAATGGATCATATTTTAGGTCCTGACTTCCCAGGTGGTGGCATTATCCTAGGCAGAAGTGGCATAAAAGATGCTTATGAAACAGGTACAGGTAGTATCGCTATTAGAAGTAAATGTCATATTGAAGATCGTGGCGAACATGGTGGAAAACGCATTATTGTTACCGAAGTACCATATCAAGTTAATAAAGCCGCAATGATTGAAAAAATGGCACAACTTGCCAAAGACAAAGTCATTGATGGTATTACTGATATTCGCGATGAAACAAACAAAGAAGGTATTCGTGTTGTTATCGAATTAAGAAGAGACGTCATTCCTGAAGTTATTCTTAACCAACTTTATAAAAATACTCAATTACAAACAAGCTTTGGTATTATCATGCTTTGCTTAGTTAATGGTGTTCCTAGAGTTTCTCCACTTAATGGAATGCTTCAATCATATTTAGACTTCCAAGTCGAAGTTATTGAAAGAAGAACTAAATTCTTATTAAAAAAAGATGAAGCAAGAAAGCATATCGTTGAAGGTTTAATTATTTGTCACGATAACATTGATGAAGTCGTTGATATTATTAAAGCTAGCAAATCTGCTGAAGAAGCAACTGACATCTTAATGAATAAATTCAATTTATCTAAAGAACAAGTTGAAGCTATCTTAGCTATGCAATTAAGAAGATTAACTGGTATTGAAACCGATAAATTAGAAGCTGAAAAAGTTCAACTCGACGCCAATATCGTTGAATATAATAGAATTCTTTCAGATAGACAAAATCAAATTGAAGTAGTTGTTAAAGAACTTCAAGAAATCGCTGATAAGTTCGGTGATGAAAGAAGAACTGAAATCTCTAACGAAGCCGCAACAATTGATGATGAATCACTTATTCCACAAGAAAATGTGGTCGTTATCCTTACAAAACACGGATATGTTAAGAGATTGACATGTGATACATTTAGAACTCAACATCGTGGTGGACGTGGTGTTAGAGGTATGAGCACTAATGAAGAGGATGATATTGATTTAATGCTCTACACAAACACACATACTGACTTATTATTCTTTACAGATTACGGGAAAGTTTATCGTATTCGTGGATATATGGTCCCAGAAGCCTCTAGAAATTCTAAAGGTATTCCAGTTATTAACTTAATTAACATTGAAAAAGGCGAAAATGTTAAATCAATGATCGCTATTGATGATAAAGAAGTTGAAGCTGTTAAAGATTCTAGATTCTTAATGTTCTTCACAAAGAATGGTTTAGTTAAGAAAACTCCATTAACCGAATATGAATCAATTAGACAAAACGGTAAGATTGCTATCGGTTTAAGAGATGGTGATACACTCCTTTCTGTAAAAGAAATTGAAGAAGATACAATCGTCGGTATTGCCGCAAGCAATGGTAAGATGGTTAACTTCCAAGCTGGAGAAGTTCGTCCAATGGGTAGGACCGCCAGCGGTGTTAAAGGTATTGATTTAGGACCAGATGTTGTCACTGTTGGTGCTACAACTTCTAGAGAAGGACAATTCATCTTTGCAATTACTGAAAAAGGTTACGGTAAATTATCAAGTTATGAAGATTATCGTCAAACAAAACGTGGCGCTAAAGGTGTGGCAACACTTAAAGCCACAGATAAAGTTGGTAAATTATTTACTGTTAGAGCCGTTAGTGGTGATGAAGATGTTATGGTTATTACTTCTGGTGGTGTTGTTATTAGAACATCATTTGAACAAGTCCGTGTTGCCGGTAGAAATACTCAAGGTGTTAAGATTATTAACCTTGAAGGTAGACAAAAAGTCGCTTCTATCGCTATCGTTGAACATGACGACGCTCCAGAAAGTGATGAAAACATCGAATCTGGAGAAGTTTTAGAAGAATCTACAGAAAATAACGATTAATTTTAGTGGGATAAAATGCGAGTTTTAGTATCATTTCAACCATCTATAAAAAAGGATCATTTTGAGGGAACCAGATTGCGTAAAACAATCAAAGGTTCTCTTGAGATGGCTAATGTTGAGCACACCACAAATGTGCTTGATATGTACGATATTATTCATTTAATGTCACCCGAAGAAGAAGATAAGGTGAAATATGCTAACGACTTGCATGTCCCTATTGTAATTAGCGCTTTATATTGTGAAGATGATCCAATTGCCTCGTATTTAGATTACAAAAATAATGATGGCAAAAAAGAAACCAATCTCACTCCTAAAGCATTAAGGTTTTTAAATAAAGCTGATATTGTTTTAGTTCCTAGCGAACAAGGCAAAACATTATTATTAAATCAAGGAGTATCCACTAAAGTGGAAGTTAGTATTCCTGGTGTTAACTTATCGCGTTTTGATTTCTCTAGAGAGGACGAAAAAGAAATATTCTATCGTTATTTTAGAGAAGACCCATCTAAGAAGATTGTTTTAGCGATTGGTGATTATGAAAGCATGGATGGATTAAATGCCTTTTTAAACGCCGCTAAAAAGTGTCCAAATGCAATGTTTTATTATTTTGGTTATGAAGGTTTTATGTCTAACTTAAATAGAAAAACAAAAGCCATTATTAGAAAAGGTCCAAAAAATGTTAAGTTTACCGGCATTCTTCCTAATGATGTTTATAGAAGTATGTTGCTTAACGCTGATGTCGTACTTCTTCCAGGATATAAACCTGTAGGAGTTACAACTGTTTTAGAGGCAATGGCGGCTAAATGCCAACTTATTGTTAGAAAAGACACAGTATTCCCAGAAATTATTAAAGATGGATATAATGCTCATGTCGCGGAATTTTCTGAAACATTATCAAGTTTAGTCAGAGACTATTTGGAAAACAAAATTAAACCTACAATTGTGGATGCATATAATTTTGTTTCTCAATATGATCTCAAAAATTATGGTTTAGAATTATTAAAAATCTATCAAAAAGAAATCAATCTTAAAAAAGGAGATATTAAGAATTATGATTGACATTAATTTAATTAGAGAAAATCCTGAAAAGGTTAAAGCTGCATTAGCAAAGAAGCTTTGGGATACAGACTTTACAGAATTATTAAAGTGGGACAAAGAAAGAAAAGATTTACTTCAAGTTTGTGAAAATAACAAAGCAGAAATGAATAAACTTTCTGCAAGCGTTCCAGCTGCTAAAAAAGCAGGTGAAGATGTTTCTAAAATCTTTGCAAAAGTTAAAGAAATTGCTGCAAATAATAAAGAAAATGAAACAAAACTCGCAGAAATCGATACTAAGATTCATGATTTCTTAGCAGAACTTCCAAATATTCCAGATGATGATCTTCTCGCGGGAGGAAAAGAAAATAATAAAGTTATTAAGGTATTCGGAACAAAGAAAGAATTCGCTCCTTGGATGAAAGACCATGTAGAAATGGCCAAATCACTTGGCTTAATCGATTATGAAAGAGCCAGCAAAATCTCCGGCAGAGGCTCTTGGATCTATACCGGTCTTGGTGCACAACTTGAATGGGCATTAATTAACTTCTTTATTTCAGAACATTTAAAAGATGGATACCAATTTATCCTACCTCCACATACATTAAATGAAGAATCTGGTTATGTCGCAGGCCAATTCCCTAAATTTAAAGAAGATGTATTCTGGCTTGATGGCTCTGATCCAAAAAGATTTATTCTTCCTACCGCTGAGACAGCATTAGTTAATATTCATAGAGAAGAAATTTTAACTGAAGACGAACTTCCAAAGAAATATTTTGCTTACACACCTTGCTATCGTAGAGAAGCTGGTAGCTATCGTAGTGAAGAAAGAGGAATGATTAGAGGCTATCAATTTAATAAAGTCGAGATGGTTCAATATACAAAACCAGAAGATAGCGATAAAGCATTTGAAGAATTAGTAAATAAAGCAATTTCTCTTGTAGAAAAGTTAGGTCTTCACTTCCAAGTTAGTAAGTTAGCAGCAGGGGACATCTCTCACTCCATGGCTAGAACTTATGATATTGAAGTGTATTTACCATCAATTAACATTTATAAAGAAGTTTCTTCAGCTAGTAATGCTCGTGATTACCAAGCTAGAAGAGGAATGGTTAGATATAGAGATAAAGCAAGCGGTAAAACCAAATATTGCCACACACTAAACGCTTCTGGTCTTGCTACAAGCAGAATTTTCCCTGCTATCTTAGAGCAATACCAACAAGAAGATGGCTCATTATTAATCCCTGAAGTATTACGTCCATTTATGGGTGGTATCTCAGTAATTAAACCAGTTAAATAAAATAAAATTATTGTTATAATAATATTGCCGTTGCGATAGTCGTTTATGAACCAGGTCAGGACAGGAATGTAGCAGCCTTAAGTATTACGGTTATGTGCGACGGTTTTATTTTTATGAGTTACGATGATAAGTTTATGTTGCTTGCTATAAAAGAGGCTGAAAAAGCCGCTTTTAAAGATGAAGTTCCAGTGGGTTGTGTAATAGTTAAGAATGGGAAAATCCTTGCAAAAACCCACAATTTAAGAGAAAAATCAAATCAAGTAATGGCTCATGCAGAGATGTTAGCATTACAAAAAGTAAATAAAAAACTTAAATCCTGGAGAATCCCTGATGTTGATGTCTATGTGACCCTAGAACCTTGCATTATGTGTGCTGGTGCTTTAATTCAAGCAAGAGTCGCTAATATTTACTTTGGTGCGTATGACTTTTCTGGCGGTGCTTTTGGATCATCAATAAACGTTTTAGAAGCGAAAGATATTAATCACCATCCAGTTGTAGAAGGTGGACATTTACAAGAAGAGTGTAGCCTCTTAATCAAAAATTACTTTAAGAACAAACGACTTAAATAATATATTTATATACATTTTCATGTTAATATAAGACTAAGTTATTTTTATATTGAGCTAACGTAGCAAAAGAATAAATACATAACACTATACGCATATGGAAGATAAAACTATAACTGGTTTAACAGAGAAAGAAGTTCAAGAAAAAATCACTCAAGGCAAAATTAATTCTGTTAAGATTGTCTGCGGAAAAACATATTTTCAGATATTTAAGGACAATGTTTTAACTTTCTTTAATATTTTGCTTTTTGTTATCGCTGGCTTAATGATTTTTGCGGGCTATTTTGATAGTTTGTTTTTCTTAGTTGTTTTACTTTGTAACATCATAATTGGATTATATGAAGACATTCACGCTAGAAGATTAATGGATAAGATGAAGATTGACATTGATCCTAATGCGGTTGTTATTAGAGATGGCAAAAAGATAACAATTCCTGCATCACAACTAGTAGGGGGTGATGTCGTTATATTTTCTCTAGGAGATAAAATCTGTGCAGACGGTGTGGTTTTAGATGGGTTTTTAACAGTGAATGAATCTTTATTAACCGGAGAAACAGATGATGTAAATAAAAATAGTGGTGACTTAGTTTATTCAGGAACATATGTTACAAGTGGCTCAGCCTATATAAAAATTACTGCTGTAGGACTTGAAAGTTATTCCAACAAATTATCTTCTACTGCTAAAAAATTTAAAAGATCTAAATCCGTGATTCTTAAATCACTTAAAAGTTTATTTAGAGTTATTGGTGGTACGGTTATTGTTATAGCTGCTTCAACCTTAATTGTTTATGCTATTCAAGGTCATTTTGATTCTGTAGAAGCATTTAAAGAAGCAATTGGTCCTATTTCTGGATCAATGGTAGGAATGATTCCATCAGGATTATATTTATTAACCTCAACGGCATTAGCGGTTGCTGTAATTTCTTTATATCGCAAAAAAGCTAATGTTCAAGATTTCTATTCAGTTGAAATGTTAGCAAGAACCACAACATTGTGTATTGATAAAACAGGTACTATTACAGATGGCACAATGACTGTGGAAAAGTTAATCACTTTAAATCACGATGAAGAACAAATTAAGCAAGTTTTGTCAGACCTATTAAAAGCAACAGGTGATAAAAATGCTACTGCAAATGCTCTTATAAAAGAGTTTAATCTTGAACCATATAACAAAGTTAAAGATGTTATCCCTTTTAATAGCGCTAACAAATATAGTGCAGTTCAGTTTGAAAATGGTTCTACTTATGTATTAGGGGCTCCTGAATATATCCCATTAGTGAATCAAAGCGAGATAGAAGAACAAATTAAATCATATACAAATGAAGGATATAGAGTTTTAATCCTCGCTAATAATACGTCTCAATTTAAAGAAGGAAAGATTGATGGTAAATTTAATGCGTTTGCCATTATTGTGCTTAAAGACAACCTAAAACCAAACGTTAAGGAAACATTAGCTTGGTTTAAAGATAATGGTGTCAAAATCAAAGTTATTTCTGGCGATAATGCATTAACTGTAAGTAAAATTGCCTCTTTCGCAGGATTAGAAAACGCGGAAGATTATATTTCTTTAGAAGGCAAAAACGATGAAGAAGTAGCAGCATTAGCGACTAAATATTGTGTATTTGGTAGAGTAACTCCTAATCAAAAAAGAATTTTAGTAGAGGCTTTAAAAGCTTCTGGAGAAACTGTAGCAATGACTGGTGATGGCGTTAATGATATTTTGGCTTTAAAATCAGCGGATTGTTCTATCGCTATGGCATCAGGAGCAGACAGTGCAAAAGATTCATCTCATATTGTTTTAATGAATAACGATTTTGCTTCTTTACCAAGTGTTGTAAATGAAGGTAGAAGGGTTATTAATAATTTGCAAAGAACATGTTCATTATTCTTAGTTAAGACGTCATTTACTGTTTTCTTTAGTATTGTCTTCCTTCTTTGTTCAATTATTTTATCTAACCCTAGTATCCGTTTCCCATTCTTAACAAACAATATGTATTTATGGGAATTCGCCAGCATTGGAATGTCTTCCTTCTTTTTAGCATTACAACCAAATAGTGAACAAATAAGAGGTAGCTTTATGAAGAACATAATTATTAAAGCTGCCCCTGCCGCTATTACAATTATTCTTGCTTCTTCAGTTCCATTCATTCTTTATTTAATAAACACAAATTTAGGAGTGTATTTACAAATTGATTCTATTGCAAAAGCCGCACAAATGGCTTCAATTGCATTTACTATTGTAGGAATGATAGTTTTATTAAGAGTATGTTTCCCATTAGATAAATATCGGGCAATTGTATTTGGTTGTAGCACTATTGTTAATGTTGGTGGTCTATTCCTTTGCATTATATTTTCACTTAATAATGTTGGTTGGAATTTCTTAAAAATTGACTTTGTTGAGTTCTCGCCACTAAACTGGTTAACAATTGCATTAATCTCTTTCTCCTCAGTAGCGTGCTATATTATATATAACTACTTTGTGAGTGTATTTAAAAAATCTAATGACCCAATAAAGGAAGTTAAAGAATAAATATGAAGACCGAATATAAAATCGCTGCTGCTGTTAAAGAATTAATGGGTAAGATGCCATTAGAGGACATTTCGGTTGTCGAAATAACTAAAAAATGTAAGATTAACAGACAATCATTTTATTATCACTATCATGATGTATTTGATGTCTTAACAGTTATATTCTTAAACGAAAAAATTGAAGATAGTGCTGATATTAAAAACACTACTTCATTAATTACTAAAATTTATTCCTATTATGAAAAGAATCGTTTATTTGTGGATGCTTCACTTAATTCAATGGGAAAAGATTTAGTAAAAGAGTTTATTTATAATGTTTGTTATCAAGCGTTATTTAAAATCATTTCTGCATTCCAAGAAAGTGCAATTTTAAACTTAAATGAAAAGAAAATGATTACAAGATTCTATGCTTCGGCATATTCTAATTCTATTGTTTATTATTTGTTAAATTTCCAAACCAAATCATTAAACAGCTTATTAAAGATGTTTGTTTTTACAAATGACTATGATATTAAAAAATCCGTGCAAAATCTTGCTAAATTAGTAGAACACGAAGGAAAGATTATTAGGTGATATACGTTGGCTAATCAACTAATAGTGGAGGTAGAGATATGAAAAAACAAGAGTTTGCAGGTATTATTGTTTATCTATTAATGATGGCAGTTGTGTTAATTTATGGATTAACTGTTTTAAGAACACATTCAATGAACACAAGTATGAGTCCAGGATTATATTTCCTTTATGTTTTTGGATCTATCGTTGTGGGTATTATTATTAGCGCTATATTGTTCGAAGTTGGACATATTATTGGCGCTAAGATTGGTGGATACAAAATCATTGCAGTTAATATCCTTTTCCTCTGTTTATATAAAAAAGACAGTAAATGGAAGTTTGGATTTAAAAAGTTCGAAGGCTTAACTGGAGAAACAATCATTTTACCTAAAGAAGATAAAGTAAAAGATTCCAATCCTTCTGCATCTTATTCAATTAGTTCATTATTATTAGGTTTATACATTATTGCGGGTGTGATTTTATTTATAGTGTTTAATCAATTAGGGGTTAACAATAATGCGTACTATGATGTTGGATATTTTATTTTAACTACCGCAATAGTTGGTGCGGTTTTATTAATCTATAACATTGTTCCATTTGAATTAGACACAATCAATGATGGATATAGACTCTCATTAGTCAGAAATCCTAAAAATAGAAATGCATTCAATAGACTTTTATTAACTAAATATTCTGATCAACATAGTGATTCTGAAATTGAATTATTTAGCGAAATTACAGACTTTACTGCGGAATTAAATCTTAAAAAAGCCAAAAAATTTCTAGGCGAACAAAAATATCAAGAAGCATATGATATTATCGCTAACATTGCTAAAAATAGAGATAACATATCTCAAAAGAATTATTACGAAGCGAAATGTGAACAATTCTATGTTGCCTCGCTATTTTACTCTATGGAGGATTTAAATGCTTTATATGATAGTGATTATTCAATGAATGATCGTAGAGACATTTCTGAGTTAGCAACAATACAAGGCATTAGGGCTTACGTTTTAATGGCGGGTTTATTTGATAAATCAAAGAATGAATGCTTATTGTCTTTAAATAAATTAGAAAAAGCTTTCAAAAAAATTAAAAAGGATGAAAGAAAAGAAGAAATCGTAAAATTAAATGAAGTTATTGATAAAGTGGACGCTATTCATCCTAATTGGCAATTAAGTGACTACAAAATTAATTTAGATTAATATTATTTTCTCTTCTTTTTGTGCTTCTTTTTACCAGTTGTCAATATTGATATTAACGTTGATACGGCGATAAAGACACCAGAGACTATAACAATTAAGATGACACCAGGATTTTGTTCTGGTGCTTCTTTTTCATTAATTGTGATTGTATATGTAGCGGTTTTTGTAACATCGTTATGTTTATAACTTATTGTAACTGTTGTGCTATTTTTATCAGATATCACAGTAGGTGTGACTGTACATTTATTTGTAACATCTTCTTTATCACCATTAGCAAATGTTGCTTCAATTTGAGCTCCTGATAAAGAAATACTATCTCCAACAAAATATTCAAGTTTTGAAGGGTTTTTCTTAATCTCAATGCTTGTTAATTCTCTAGTATCTGGTTCAAAAGTATTTAGTGGGTCGGTTAAAGGATCTGCACCCGAAGTTTGTCCACCCCAAACATAATCCACCCATGAAGGGAAATCAATAAATGGATTACGGTTATGTTGATAGTTGTTATAAATTAAATCATTACGATAAATTTCATATTCATCAGGTGGATCTAGTTTATTCCACTCTAATAAAACTGATAGGGTTCCATATGTTGCTGGTATGGTATCAGAAGAAGAAATGCTTTCATGACCTTTATAAATAGTGTTTCCTAATTCTAGGAATGGTTCAAATGCCGAAATAGCACCTTCTGCTTCCGCATAATTGTTATATCTTGCACACATATAGAATAATGCTCTAGCAATATCGCCTTTATCACTATCTTGTGGTTCAAAGATATATGTTTCTTTACCATAATCATCACCTGGGTTAGTTACTAACGCCGTACCTTGTTTGTTATTAGCGATTCTAGGCATTTCTACAATGGTTTCTGCCCAATTATCAGTATTTGTATCAACATTACCATATACATAGTTAGAATGGGCATGCTCATTAACTTCTTGGTCTGCTGCCATTAAGTGATGTAAATCAGTTCCTGCAGGGCCGGATGCGCCACTAGAAGCTTTGAAGCCATAAGATTGTGGCCAGGTATGCTCCCTATTAATTGCGTATTTATTAGTTTTTGAAGCTGTATGTTGATCTTGTATTCTTAATGCGGTTGTTGGGTCATCATTATTATCAACATATAAAAGATGTACATAAGGGTTATTTTTCTTTTCAGATAATGTTGAATAATATTGATAACCCGTTATTTGATTATTCACAGAATCATATGTACCAAAAGTAGTGGAACTAGCAGGAGATAAATCCCAGTTTCTATCTGTTATTTCATATGCTTTCCAAACTTGATCATATGAAAAATATGTGAAATTATCAGTTAGTATTGGCTTTAAGTTTTTAAGTAAGTTAGTGCCTATTCTTTCAGTAGAGGATAATCCACTAATAGAGGAATAATAATCCCTTACATCTTGTTCATTTACTTTATTTAAATTAATAGTGGTGGGTAATGATGCTGCACTTACTCTAACAAAATTAGGTTTAGAAAAAACCGTTAAGGAGAATGTTAATAATCCTCCAACAGTTATTCCTATTAATATCTTTTTATTTATTAAACCTACCTTCATTATTTACCAGAAACATTAAGTGATTTAACAATAGCGTTAGGGATATAAGCACAACTTGAATATTCTTCTGCGTGCGAACCTACTTCTTCAATGTCTTTAAAGAGTTTAATAATATTACCTGAGATAGTAATGATATCTAACGCGTGAGTTTTCTTCCCGTTTTCAATCATAAAGCCTTCAGCCTTTAGTGAGAAATCACCGCTTTGATGATTCAATCCAGCGTTTAATCCAGTAACAGAAGTAATGTATAAACCATTATTAACTTTAGCCATCATTTCTTCTAAAGATTTCTTTCCTGGTTTGAAATAGATATATCCATATCCGACACCAACCTTACTTCCGACTCCAGCAGCATTACCTGTAGAAGTAACTCCATCTTTAGCAGCGGTTCTTAAATTATATAAATAAGTTTGCAAAACCCCATTTTTTACAATTGGTTTATTATATGTAGCAACACCTTCATCATCAAATCCTCTTGTGAAGATTGATTTAGTAATTGGTTTATCAATAATAGTGACTTTTGAACTTGCTACTTTGGTGTTTAATTTACCTTCAAATAAAGATGAATGTTTTTGCACGCTTTCACTAGAAGCATAGCCAACAAATGTTTTAGTAAATGCACATAATACATCATTAGATAATATGACTTTATATTTACCAGTGTTACATTGTTCACCGTTTAATTGACCTAATGCTTGATCTGCAATCTTTTTAACTAATTCGTCGATATTTAATTTGTTTAAATCATTACCAATATAAGAATCATAACCAGATTTAGTTTGCTCTCCATCTTTTGCAATAACTTCACCCCCAATAGCAAAGTAATTTGATTTAGAAGAAAGATTTAATCCATATGAATTGGATAATCTAAAAACATTTTCGTTTTCTGAATAATAGACTTCAGCAACTTCACTGATACGAGGATCATAGGCTTTTAATTTATCCTCTAATTCATGTAATAATGCAATCTTTTTATTTACTTCAATTGTAGGTAAATCCTTGTTAAATGCTTTAATTTTCTTATATTTTGGCGAACCTTTAAAGATAAAGTTTGGTTCTATTTTTTCAATTGTTTTAGCGTTTGAAATAATTTCATCAATCATTTCTGGAAGTTTCTTAGGATCATAATTACTTGATGAAACTGAACCAAATTTACCATCTACAATACCTCTAACGGTAAGTGATAAATCTTTAGATGTTTCATAGTTATCAATTTCTCCATGGAATAAAGAGAATGAAAATGAAGATGATTCTACTAAAGATAAATCACATTCATTAATGTTTTTAGCATCTGCTAATTCGAAAAATCTTTTGAAGTTCATGCTTTTAATTCTCCCCCTTGTCCACCTACAAGTATTTCTTTTAATCTAATTGTTGGTTGTCCAACATTGGTTCTAATTGAACCACTGCTAGCACCACAAAGACCTTGTCCAAATGCTAAGTCGTTACCGACCATATCAATTTGTTTAAGGATATCTTTACCATATCCAATTAATGTTGCACCTTTAACAGGTTCACAGATTTTACCATCTCTAATGATGTAAGCTTCAGAACAAGCGAAGTTAAATTCACCAGTAGTTGGATCAACACTTCCACCGGTAAAGCCAACTGCATATAAACCTAATTTTGTAGCCTTAATAATTTCTTCTTTAGTGCTCTTACCATTAGCAATATATGTATTAGACATTCTGCTAGTTGGGCAATATCTAAAACTTTGTCTTCTGGAGCTTCCATTACCTGGTTGATTCATTCTTCTTCCGTTGAAATCATCTACCATATAATCTTGCAAAACCCCGTTTTTAATTAAGATACGTTTCTCACCAAGGTTACCTTCATCATCAATATCAATAGAACCCCATTCTCCTGGAATAGTGGAATCATCAACTGCTGTAACGATATCGGAAGCAACTTTTTCGCCAACCTTACCTGCAAAACAAGATAAACCTTTAGCAACACTACTTGCTTCAAGTGGGTGACCGCAAGCTTCGTGGAATAACACGCCACCCCAGCCATTACCAATAACTACTGGCATCTTGCCACTTGGACAATCTTTAGCGTCTAACATTGTTAATGCAGTATCTAATGTCTCTTTAGCAACTTTCTTTATATTTAATTTGTCATAAAAGAAGTTAATATCGCTTTGTGTTCCAGGGCCTGAGAATCCAATTTCAAAACCCTTTTCATTTTGTACCACAACTTGATAAACAATTCTTCCAAATTCACTTGGTCTTTTAAACCATTTACCTTTTGAGTTATATACTAAAACTTTGTTCTTTTGGTAATTAAACATACCAATATATCTTTTAACTCTTTCATCTTTATATTTTTCAATCTCAGATGTTCCTTCTTTTATAAGATTAACAATCTCACTATCAGGGACATCACGATAACTTCTATTAATTTTGTTACGATTTTTGTATCTAATTTGATTTAATTCAGTAACAGTTAGTGTTTGATTACCTACAAATCTTTTTGATAAACGATCCGCTAAAGAAAGTAGGCATTTCTTAGATAAATCACCTGTAAAACCATAAACAGATTGGTTTTCTTTTAATAAACGAATACCAACACCGGTGCTAAATCCGGTTTCAACTACTTCTACTTGGCCATTATCAACATTAATAGTTTTACCGCAAGAATCTTGATAATAGATTTCTGCATAGTCACCACCTGTTTGTAATGCCTTATTTAATACTTCAATAACTAGTTTCTTACTTAGCATTTTCTTTCTCCTTATATTTATTTAATACTTCTTCGTATGTTTGTTTTAATTGTTGTCCTATATTTTCTAATGTGATCGAGTTAACCACTTTTAATCCATTAGCAATTATTTGTTTATTATCGTTAGTTAATATGTAATCTAATTTATTTAGGAATTCCTCGTTATTATTTGCTTTATAACAATTAACTCCATCAGTTAACCAATCTTCATAAACTCCGATATTTCTAACAAGTAGTGAACATTCACTTGCTAATGCTTCAAGTGCTACAATACCTTCTGTTTCTTCATATGTTGGGAATAACATACATTTAGCGTATCTATAGCATCCTTTAATAATTGAATTATCAATATATCCTGGCATTATTACATTGTTTGGTTTGTGTTTAATTGCCCTTTTAACATCATTAGTCATTAAGAATTTTGATAAATATCCAAACCAGAAGAATTTAATGTCTGGTCTTTCTTTAGCGATTGCAAAGAAATCTTTAATCCCTTTTCTATTAAATGGGAATCCTACACCCATAACTACTGGTTCATCAGTGATATTAAATTTTTCTTTAAACGCTTTGATGTAGTTTTCGTTATATTCATATTCTTTTGGGTTAATACCATTAGATATGTGTGTAACTGGTGTACCTAGATTATAATTATCAATACATTTTTTAGAATACGCTGTAGGTGTAATAATGTAGTCTCCGTTCTTATAAAACCACATTAAATTTGGATTATACCAACATTTTGCAATGATTTTCCAACATTTGAAGGAGTTTTTAAAGTCCTCAATTGTGCTATGACCATGCATGATAATTGGGATATGATTTTTCTTAACTTTTTTGAATACTTTTTTGGATGCTGGCCAATATGTATTTATATGTGCTAGGTCATATGTATCTTTAGGATTAAATGTATAAGAAATTCCAGCGCTTTCTAAAGCAGCGCATTGATGTTTAAGTGCTCTTCCAATACCAGACTTTTTAATCTTTTCTGGTTTATCAAAATATAATAAAACTTTCATATATTACAAAAATTGTATTACATTTTTGTCTATATTTATATAAGTATTCTTGATTTATCGAGTAGAGAAAACAAAAATGTTCAATAATTATAATTATAGTATTTACTATTTTTATATATTTATGATAGTATCAATAAGCAACTTACTTTGTATCAGTATGATATAATGCGGAAGGAGAAATGCAAATTTATGAAAAAAGGAATTCACCCAACTTACAATCGTTGTAAAGTAACATGTGTCTCATGTGGAGCAACTTTTGAAACAGGATCCACTTTAAAAGAAATTAAAGTTGATACATGTTCTAACTGCCACTCATTCTACACAGGTAAACAACGTTTCGTTCAAACTGATGGACGTGTTGACAGATTCAATCGTAAATACGGTTTAAACGAAAAGAAATAAGTTAATACTAAATAAGAAATTGAGCATCGTTACTGATGCTCTTTTCTTTTGCCTACAAAAAAAGACGAACATTTAAGTCCGTCCTTTAAGTTAATTTTAGAATTGATTATTCAGCAGCGTTTTCTGAAGATCCACCGTTATTGGATGATAAGTGGAAGAATCAAATGCTAAGAAGACAGCTTCGCCAGCAGCAATTAAGCCACCGAAGAATGTTGTTGCGCCGTCAATTCCTTCTCCGCCCCATTCACCAAGTTGTGTAAGTTCGATGATAGTGGCAATGAAAATGAAAACAGCAGTAGCAAATAATGCGATTGATGCGATGAGGTTAAATAAACCTTTATCTGCTTTTTCAATAAATGATGGGATTAATAAGCAAACACTTGCAACGAATAAGCATAATAATCCAATTCCCATGAAGATTGAGCTAGCAACAAGTCCGCCCATTTCATAATCGGCAAATTCTCCAGCAAAAGAGAATGTGTCAATAGAAGAACCTAAACCAACTAAAACACTATCTGCAATTATGAGAAGAGAAAGGATTCCTGCTTTTTCTTTGTTGCCTTTGAAAATTTCAAAACCTAATAAAGCAAAGAAACCAGTCATTATTAAACAATTAACAAATGAGCCTGTGCTGCTACCACCACCAAGGGCGCCTGTAATTGTAAGACCACCTGAAATTATTAAAATTCCATTGATGAATGTTAACACTCCAAGAGCCCAAGCAAAGATTGCGAGTCCTAACTTAGGTAATTTTCCCAATAAATTTGACATAAAGTTTTTCATAATATACTCCTTTGAGAAACATTATACGCTTATTGCTTTGAAAATAGTTATATTTATTTTTGAATATATCTATAAGATATTTCCTAGATTGAGATTTAGTGTTTCTTATTTAATTATAAATATGAAATTGCTATAGTTATATTTAAGGAGGCTCATTTGCCATGAACAAAAAAAGATTTTATATTACAACCCCAATTTATTATCCAAGTGCGAAACTTCATATTGGACACGCTTATTGCACAACTTTAACTGATATTTTTGCAAGAAGTAAAAGAGAAAGAGGATATGAATGTTATTTCCTTACTGGTGCGGATGAACACGGTATGAAAATAGAAAAAAATGCCGCTTTAGCAGGGAAATCACCACAACAATTTGTTGATGAAATAGTGGAAGGATTCCACAAACTTTGGGATGCTTTATATATTAGCAATGACGATTTTATTAGAACTACTGAAGATAGACACACAAAAGTTGTTCAAGATATTTTCTCTAAAATGCTTAAAAATGATGATATTTATTTAGGCAAATATAAAGGATGGTATTGCACTCCTTGTGAAAGTTTCTGGACTGATACTCAAGTAGGGGAAAATCATTTATGCCCTGATTGTGGTAGAGAATGTCAAATTGCAGAAGAAGAAAGTTACTTCTTTAAAACAAATAAATATGTTGATAGCTTATTAAAGTTTTATGATGATAACCCTAAATTCTTAGTGCCTGAAAATAGAAAAACAGAAATGATAAACACATTTATTAAACCAGGATTAGATGATTTATGTGTTTCAAGAACTTCATTTACTTGGGGTATTCAAATTAAAGAAAACCCAAGACATGTTATCTATGTATGGCTTGATGCATTAACTAACTACATTACTGCATTAGGTTATGGTAGTGATAATGAAGAGAAATTTAAAAAGTTCTGGCAAGATCCTGAGACTGAAATTATTCATATTTTAGGTGCGGATATTACTAGATTTCACGCAATATATTGGCCAATGTTTTTAATGTCATTAGGACTAAGATGTCCAGATAGAGAATTTATACATGGTTTAATGATGTTTAAAGATAGCAAGATGTCTAAATCTAAAGGTAATGTTGTTGATCCATATCCATTAATTGAAAGATATGGTGTTGATGCAGTTAGATATTATCTTGCAAGAGAAATAACTTTCGGTAGTGATGGTAGTTTTGCTCCTGAATTATTTGTAGAACGCATTAACACTGATTTAACTAACTCATTAGGAAATTTACTAAATCGCACTGTCAGTATGATTAATAAATATTTTGATGGGGTTATTCCAGCCTATCAAGGTAATGTTGGTCCATTTGATGGAGAATTAAAATCATTTACTGAAACTGTAATTAAGTCATATGAAAATAAAATGGATGACTTAAAGATTACAGAAGCTCTTACATTAGTGGGAGACCTCGCTAATAGAGCGAATAAATATATTGATGAAACAACACCTTGGGCATTAGCAAAAGATGAATCAAAGAAAAGCGAATTAGCAAGTGTTATGACACATTTAGCTAACGCAATATATGTCATTGGTATGTTGTATAGACCAGTATTAGTGACTAAAAGCGAAGAAATCTTTATTCAACTTGGTTTACCAGAAAGTTTTAGAGAATATAAGACAATTTATAACTTTGGTGCAGTAAGTAACTTCAAAGTAGATAAACGTGACCAATTATTCCCACGTTTAGATAAAGAAGTTGAAGTTGCCTTTATTGCGGATTTAATGAAATAAATGAAAATTAATTCCATCATTAAGGCAAAATGCAAAGACCTTTCTTTTGAAGGGAAAGGTGTTTGTTTTTATGATGGAGACACTATCTTTGTGGATGGTTTATTTATTGATGAAGAAGCAGACATTTTAGTGAGTTATAAACGTAATGGTGTTTATTTTGGAAAGATTAAAAAATTATATAACTTATCAAAAGATAGAATTCCTCCAAAATGTAAAGTGTGCACTGCGTGTGGTGGATGTCAGTTTCAACAATTAAGTTATGACGCTCAACTTAAATATAAACAAACAAAGGTAAAACAAGCATTTAAAAGGGTTTTACATAAAGATTTAGATATTTTACCTACTATAGGAATGGATAATCCATATAACTATAGAAATAAAATTCAA
Source organism: Bacilli bacterium (assembly GCA_045601085.1). Lineage (GTDB taxonomy): Bacteria > Bacillota_I > Bacilli_A > RFN20 > CAG-826 > JAZRZD01. The sequence continues at coordinate 22,741 of JAZRZD010000030.1, forward strand.
CTCCCTATTGGTAAAGATAAAAAAGGAAATATTATTACTGGTTTTTATAGAAATAATACTCACGAGATTATCGCGATTGATGAATGCTTTATTGAAGATATAAGAGCAAAACATATCGTTAGTGAACTTAAATCATTAATTAAAGATTTTAAATATGACATATATGATGAAGATACAGGATATGGTTTATTTCGTCATATCTTAATAAGAACAAGTGCTCATTATGACGAAATAATGTTAACACTAGTTACAACAGTGGATGAATTTAAAGGCAGAAATAATTTTGTTAAAGAATTAATTAAAAGATGTCCTGAAATAACTTCTATTGTTCAAAACATTAATAAAAGACACACCAATGTTATTCTTGGAGAAAAAGAAAGATCGTTATATGGTCCATCATTTATTAAAGATTCTATTTTAGGAGTTAACTTTTTAATATCTAGTAAAAGTTTCTTTCAAGTTAACCCTATACAAGTAGAAAAATTATATAGTGTTGCAATAAACGCTGCAGATCTCAAACAAAATGAGAATGTATTTGATGCTTATTGTGGCATAGGAACAATAGCTTTGATTGCTTCAAAATACGCTAAATCAGTAACTGGTGTTGAAATAGTGGAAGAAGCTATAAAAGATGCTAATAAAAATATGCGTTTAAATAATATTAACAATGCTAAATTTGTTTGTAATGATGCTGGGGAAGAACTAGAAAAGGAAGTATCTAACGGAATTATATATGACACTGTTTTTGTGGATCCTCCTAGAAAAGGATTAAGCGAGAAGTTTGTCAATTCTTTATTAAGAGTTAAACCAAATAAGATTGTATACGTATCTTGTGATCCAGACACATTAGCAAGAGATATAAATATATTAAATAAAGAATATAGTATTAAGTTTATTCAGCCCGTAGATATGTTTCCAATGACTTTCCACGTAGAGACAGTTGTATCTCTTATATATAAGAGATACAGCGATTAGCGAAAAAGTGCCGATTACATCGAAAGAATTTCAATTATAGTGCTTTGATATACGGGCACTATTTTTTGATATATAGTGGCGAAAATAAGCCAAAATACATACGAACTCTATGGTGAAAGGGTATTGGCTGGAAACATATCAGTTTTTAATGCTCAACAAAGAACATGTTTGAATACAGGCGTACACTTTGTAACCATTTTTGGGACAAGATTAATAAAAGCAGATGGATATGATATTATATTTGAGCAGCAGGAACGAGGATATTGAGTTGTTTCCATCGTGACGCCTATATTGGTTTACAAAGAGTGGTGTGCTGCACTTAGACCATTATTATGCATCGGAGAGGTATTAAATGATGGCAAAAGAAGTTTTTAATTATTACAAAGACAAGATTTCGGAATCTGATTATGTTTATTATGGATTCCATCTTAAAGATGGGAGATATCACATTGACACTAAGCGTTTAAAGAAGCTAGGCGTTGATGGAACTTTTCCAAATGAGCTTTTTTCAACACCTAGGAACACACATTATTTTATTCCTAAACATAAGTATGAATCTGATTATAAGCTCAATATTTTATTGACTGCCTTGAATAGATTGGCAAGAGATTGGAACCAAGAATATAAAGAAGCAATTAGTAAAATCAAAACCGCAGAAGATGTGTATCAAGAATCAAGAGTAAACAGAATTTGTTTCACGTCAAATATGGATGATCTTGATGAGATTGATGTTGAAGCAAGATTAGACGGTATTAGAAGGATGGCTAAATATGATGAAATTGTTAAAGGCATCCATCTTCAATATTTGCAAAGGATTTTCATTGAATATTTTCGAGCATTAAATCTGGCCTTAAAACAAGATCCTCAATTTATTGATGATGTTGATTTTTCTTACGGTAAATTTATAGGTTTTATTCAAAGCAAATTTAATTGTCCAAAAAAAGCTAATCCTGTATATTCACTTCCTCATTATCGCTATTTCTATGTATTGAATAAATTAGATAACTTTTTGAAGCATAATACTGTTAAGTCTTATAACGAATTAGCCAATAATCCTGAGGAAAAAGATGAGGAAGTTAAACAATTTTTAGCATCTTTTGTTGTGACTCCAAGCGAAACTAAAAAGGTTTATACAAACGGAACATATGCAGGTTATTGGATTAAAATAACAACAGAAAGCGTTAATGAAATGATTGATAATTTAAGATCTTTTTCCTGCGAATTATGCGATCTTGTGTATGGTGAAAAAGAGAACGAGGTTCATTGGAATTCAGATGAATCTTTACTAAGAATTTTAATTGATAATTTCTTTTCTGATGATTATTTGTATTAAAATATAAAAGGCAGTTGGGCCAATTTCTCGCCAATTGGAGGAGGATGGCCTATGGAAAACTGTTTCTCTTCCAATCATTTGATGGAAGAAATCAAGTGGCGAATAAAAGAAAAATTTGGAAGCCAAGAAAAGTTTGCTTCTGAATTCGGTTATTCGAGAAAAGCTCTGAATCGTTTGCTTAATCATAATAGTGATTACAAGACGATAATCAGAATATGCAAACTACTTGAAATCAAAGGAATACAAATCGACTAATCGAGGAGTATTCCTTTTTTTGTAACCATTAACGGGACAAAATCAGACAAGCATCATTTTTTAGTGTAGTTTACTTCCTATGGAGATTAACGTTTATGGAAATAGCATTAGTATTAGGAATAATTAACACGATCATTAGCACAATAGCTTGTCCTATTATAGCTAGTCACAAGGGACGAAGCGTAGGTGGTTGGTTATTCGGTGGCTTATTCTTAGGTTTAATTGGTTTAATAATTGTGTCATGTTTAAAGAAGCTTGATTGATTTTCAAGTTTTGAAGAAATGATATAAAATATTATCAATTAAAATTATTGGCCTAGCAGTTATAACAAATGGCTTTCTCCGGTTATTTGTTAAATTGGGTGGTAACTTGCTTCTAATTTTAATTTCCAAAGGAGGTTTTTTAATGAAAAACAAATTTAAAAACTTCTGGTTAAGCATTAAGACTTTTGACTGGAAGATGTTTGTGGCCTTATGTCTTTTAGCATTAGTGCCAGCAATTTATCAAACTGTAGTTACAAAACTAATTACTTCATCTGCAGATCCTGGAACATTGGATATTATTGGCCAGATGGAATGGTTTGATTTAATTAATGAAACAATCTGCGCATTTCTAATTGTTCCTATGTATTCCGTGCTATCCAAAGCGCGACAAAAAGAAAACTTTAATAAAATAGTTTTTAAATTAGGAATCATAATAATTGGCTTATATTTCTTATTTTTAATTGGCACATTCTTTTATGGTTTGAGATTAGTTTCCTTCATGAATCCAGCTGAAATAAATATAAATGCTGCTTATCGTTACTTATCTCTAGAAACAGTAGCATTTATGATTGGAATCATTTTTAGCTATGTAAATGTTGTTTTCTTAGTTATTGATAAAGCTAGATACATGTATGCATTCCTAACAATTCAAATCTGCCTCAGCTTGTTAGCGGACTTTGCTTTAATTCCTGCTATGGGAGTTGACGGTGTTGCTGTTAGTAACATAATCGCGAATACGATAATGGGTTTGGTTGGAATTTTTATATTGGTTCGTATCAAGCAATTAAAACCAGGAAAATTCTCGAAAGACGATCTTCCTCATTTAAAAGATTGGGGAAGAGTTGGCTTGTTTGCTGGTGGACAACAATTCTTAGATAACATCATCTATGCTTTAATGGTTGTTAGAATGGTAAATGCTGTTTCTGAATCTGGAAACTATTGGGTTGCTAATAATTTCATATGGGGTTGGCTCTTGATACCAATTACTTGTTTAGTTGAGATTATAAGAAAAGATGCTGGTGCAGACGGATACAAATTAAAGCAAATTAACTATTACTCAATTACCGCTGTTGTAATAGTGTTATGGTTTATTTTGATTCCAACCTACCAATGGTTTTTTGGCTCAGTTGAAGGAATTGATAATTCAGCACGAATTTTTGAAATAGTGGTGAAAAACCTAGGATTTTATGTTGCTTATGCTTTTTCTCAAATACCAGATGCTATCTTTGTTGGTATGGGAAAAACAAAATATAATGCTATAAATTCAGTGTTGTGTAATATTGTCTATTATGGTGTTTGGTTTATATTCTATCAAACTGGCGTTGTAACTATGACAATGGATATGATTATTATTATGTTTGGCTGTGGAAACATCTTCCACTGGATTATTTCGTTGGTTGAAGAAAAAGTCTTTCTTAAAAACGAATTAAAGAAACTAGAACTAAGAGAAGAATAAAAAAAGCAGATCTCGTGGGTGAGGTCTGCTAATTTTGGATATAGGTAGTAGCTATATCGAAACTTTATTATATTGCTACAACTTTGTAATTTAGATAATCGTTTCTTTGAGTTCCTTGGCAATTAACGATTCCCTTCATAAGAACTTCATTGAATACGATTTCTTTTCTTTTATCTATAAATTCTTGGAATGTTAATGTGTTTGTTTCGTTGATTACAAAGACAGCTTCACGCTTGCTTACCGCGATAATCTTATAGATGAATGCATCCATAATATCAACTGTTAGCATTTCAGGAGTTACTTCACCGACAGACAATATCTTGTTTATTTGTCTAAGTCTTTCTTGAAGATTATCTGTTTCTATTTGCTTAGCCTCTAATTCTTTAAGCTCAGCATTTAGATCATTAACTTCTTTAATGCAGTTGTGATATTTGTTATCTAAGTAATAGCGTTCGCCTTCATCTCTAGATTTCATCTTTTCTTGGAGGAAGAAATCGATTTCTTTTTCTAATGTTTCTCTTCTATCCATTTTTTCTTTAATGATATCGGTGAAATCTCTTTTGGCTAAAATGGAATTAATATGGTCTCTAACCCTTTTGAAGATGTTGCCATTATCAATACACATTTGATTAATAATTTCGCAAGCTGCAGTCATAAGAACGTTTTCGCTTACTGGTTTGGCTTGGCAACGATGTCCTGGTTCTGCATGAATGTAATTTGAGCATTGGTAGAGGAATCTAATACCTTCACTTCCATTAACCCATTGTCTTCTTGTGAATCCATTTCCGCAATGGACACAAATGATTCTTGCAGACATGGCATGGCGAGCATTATATTTTGAAACATCTTTATTAGGTCCAATACATAAATCCCTGCGTTTTGCTATGATTTTTTGTGCTAAATCCCATTGTTCTCTTGAAATAATTGGTTCATGATCGTTCTCAATATAATACTTTTTGGCTTGGCCTTTATTATCAATTCTTTTATGGTCAAGATAGTTGATTGTTACAGTCTTTTGGAGTAACAAATCACCTTTGTATTTTTCATTTCTGAGAATGCCTTGAATAGTGCTTTGTTGCCATTTGGTTTTACCGCCTCCAGTTTTGTATCCTCGCTTTTCACATTCTCTAGCAATCTGAGAAGGACCATAGCCGGCGGTGTACATATCAAACACTAATCTAACAGCCTTAGCTTCTTCTTCATTTACAACGAGTTTCTTTGTTTCAGGATCTCTATCATAACCAAGGAATCTTCCAGCGCAGGTGAAGTCATATCCTTCTTTCATCTTCTTTTGGAAAGTCCATCTAACGTTTTCAGAAATATGGCGTGATTCTTCTTGAGCCATAGTGGACATGATTGCGAACATGGCTTCGCTTTTTGGGTCCCAAGAGGACATGTTTTCATTATCGAACCAAACTTCAACATGCCATTCTTTTAATTTCTTAATGGATTCAAGAGTAAGAACAGTGTTTCTAGCAAATCTTGATATCGATTTAGTGAATATCATATCAAGTTTTCCGGCCTTAGCGTCCGCCATCATTTCTTGGAATCCAGTTCTATTCTTATCGCTGGTTCCTGAAATGCCCTTATCGGTATAGATTTTAACTAGGGTGTAATTCGGATTGCTGGTTAAACGATTATTCCATTCTTGGACCTGTTGGTCATAGGAATTAATTTGTTCATCGTTTTCAGTAGAGACACGGCAATATGCCGCTACTCTTTTATGCATATTTTTATCACGTTCTGCATAATCAATATTAAGTTTAGGATCTGCAGCTATGACAGTAATTTTACTTGCTTCCGCCATCTTCTGTTTCCTCCTCAGGTTCTAATTCTTTAATGCTTTGTGTTCTTAAAGCGTGAAATTCATCAGGAGTTAATAGCTTATTTCTCATTAAATACGCGTATATTCCTGAAGCAAAGTTATTTATATTAACTTTTACTTTTTGTATTTTATTTGCCATCTTTTTCCTCCTCCCATGGCGTATTGAACCAGTCAACCAACTGTTTGACGGTGTTACATTCAAATAGTGGTTCTTGGCTAAATTGTGATCCTTTAGATCTTCTTCCAAAGACAGCGTATTTCTTATTATTCCAACAACATCCTAATTGGACTGTGAATTGAACTTCGCCATCTTCTAGATTTGCGAATCTGAAGTCGTCATATAAAGGTCCGTTGAGCGGGCAATTATTTTTGAACCAGACATAGTTTTTGTCTAGGTCAACCTTGCCCTTCCCATTAATCTTTATAATGATTGCACCCATCTTATAGGTTTTGGCTCTAAGGGATGTGTCTTTACAGAACCAATCCCACCATCCGGCCTTAATCTGGGTTTTGATTGAAGAATCTGAATATTGCTCCGTCATGAAGTTGATGGACCATTCTCTAATAGATAATTTCTTTTCCATGGTGCCACCTCTTATTCATCAATGTTGTCTAGATTATCTTCAGCTTCTTGAAGAGAATTTACTGTTTCCTCAATAGTGGAAGCAGTGTTATCTAGCCATTCTTGACGTTGCTCTTGAAGCTCTGTTAATTCATCCCTATTTTCATAAGGCTCAATATCAGAACTTTCAGATTCTAGATCGCTTTGAAGATCTTCGAACTCAAGTCTAATTGAGCTTAGCTTTTCCTTAAGTTCTTCAATCTTCTTTTTGAATTGTGTTTTGGTATAATTTGCCATATCAATGACCTCCTTCTTGGTCACTGATATATTCCCTCTATATCAGAGATATAGCAACTTAATAAGATACTATATTTTAAGTGCTAAAACGGTAACTCATCATCTTCAGAATATGAGGTAATAGAAGAGATAAATTTATCATCAACATTTTGGCTTTTGAGGCCTTTGATGATGCATGATTTAAAGTAGTGAAATCTAGAAGATACAGGTTCAGATTTACTATCTTTCCAGTTAATGCGTTTGATGTTAATGACGTTATAACGCATAACCTTCTGAATAGCGCGTTCATCTGTACAATGATCTAGCTTAAATAAGAACTGATTAAATAATGGCAGATCTAGTTCTGTTGCAGTTATTAATCCGTTTCTAATGATGTATTTACACCAATAGCAAAGCTCATAAGGAACTTCATCAATCGAAGCTTCTATATCAATAGTTTTATCAGGCAATTTTATCTTTTCAGATTTATCCATAATTTATCACCTTTATCCCTTCTATCATGTATCACATTTATCATGTATCTTTTTTATCTCTTCTATCCCTAAATCCCTTCCTTCAAAGTTATTTGCTCTTTGATTCGATGAAGGAATCTAAATCTTCTTTGCGAATGCGGTATTGGTTACCAAGAAATGCAGCTTTAAGTTCACCTTTCTTAATAAAATTAAGGACGGTGGTTCTAGCTAACTGCAAGATTTCCATAACGTCATTAACGGTGTAGATGATGTTGTTATTGTTTTCCATTGTTTTTGCCTCCAAATAGAATGTCTGACATTATTAATTCACCATTATTTGATTCTCTATCGATGCTATGGACATAAAACATAGTGGTGGAGATATCTTTATGTCTTAGCAATAATTGAGCCTCATTAATGCTCATACCGTTTTTAATCAGGTTTGTAGCTAATGAATGTCTTAATGAATGTGCTGAGTAATGTGGATCGTCAATTCCGATTCTTCTAAGAAGTTCTTTGACAATTCCACGAATGTTTTTGGTAGTTAATCTGCTAGGTTTTGTGTTTCTGCTATGAGTCACAAACAGAGCTTCTTCATTATCAGTTCTTGCAAATATGTAATCTTCGATAATGGAGTAAACTTCATTTGAGATTTTGGCGTAGTCAGATTTATCATCTCTTCCTTTGCCTTGGATGAATAGGATGTGCACGTCTCCTTTGAACGAGAAGTCACTTTTATTAGCTCTTTCAACTTCAATTGTTCTAAGACCTGCTGTTGCAATTAATGACACCAGAGCATAGTTTCTTTTGCCTTCTAATGTTGTTGCTAATTTTTTAGCTTTCTTTAGAAGCTTTGAAACTTCATCAATTGTTAGAGCGCTTCTTTTGAAGTTTCTATTAATCTTTTCACCACGGATTCCAAGCATAATGTTTGGATAGATTCCATTGCTGGCCAGATCAATGAAGAAGCCTCTAAGAACAACCATTACCTTTTGAACAGTTGCTGAGCCAACATATTCTTTTAGATATTCCTTGTAGATAATGATGTCTTCTTTATTTGGTGTAGGTTTTGAAGTGCTAATTAGATATTCATTAAATGAATTTAGAATTCTGCTATATGAATCTCTTGTAATTGGCTTACGATCTAACGTCTGTATATAGCGGTTTATTTCATCCTTCCAATTAATTTGATTCATCTTTAAGTTTTAAGGATTCTAGATACATCGTTTCATAGTGGAACATTTCCTCTAATGTGAAATCTAATGCTTTCGCAATTTTGCACATATAGGTGAATGTCAACTTGGTTGTTGAGATGCCCCTTTCAACTCTGTAGTAGTGTTGTCTTGAGCTTTCTGTTAATTTACAAAGCATGTTTATTGAGAGATCTAATTTCAATCTTCTTTCCAATAGGTATTGACGATACTCCATTCCTTATTCCTCCTTTCTAATTTGTTTCTTTTTCGAGTTCTAGTTTTTCTTGATACTCTTTTTCAAGCGGATAAATGGAATCTAGGCTAACTCCAAATACTTCACAGATACGGCCCATGATTAGGAAGGAAACTTTACCTCCTCTATCACCTGATTCAAGTCTTGCATAATGTTGTAGACTAAGACCTGCTTCACGGGCTACTTTCTTACGTGAATATCCTGCTTTACTTCTTAAATTAATTAAGTATGTACGCATGATGTCACCTCCTTTTTGGTTGCGCTTTTTTCTGTGGTTTTATTAAGCACGACTATATTTTAAATTTAAGTAAATAACGATGCAATATTAGTGGATAAAGTGCAACAAAACCTAACAAAAACTTAATTTAGATGTTATAAAAATGTCTTATTTTGCATAATCCACGAAACCAAAAATAACAAAGAAAATAAAAAAGTGCTACCAAACGCAAACCGAATAATATAGAATATAATCGAGAGGTACAGATTATGAGTGATGAAGAAACAAAAAAACGTATAGGAAATATGGTTCTTGAGTTTAGAACTAGAAGCGGATATTCGATGGAACAGTTAGGATCTAAGGTTGGATGCTCTAGACAAATGATTGGAATGATTGAATCTGGATCAAAATCACCATCTTTCAAATTAGCAACTAGATTAAGTGATGTAATGCATCTCCCTTTATCAACGTTAACAGGAAAACCAGATACAGTTGAAAAGCTATTCAATGCGATTGATTTATATGAATCTACAGAAAAGTATGCAGGTAATGGTCTTCCAAGTTATATGAAGCTTTATAGTATTACTGGTTTAAAAGATAAATACGGCAAAAGAATATCTTATAAATTAGATGATGGCATTGCAGATATTCCTAGCATTGATTTATATGCAATTAGATTAAATGAATTTAACAAAGCTCTAGGCGCACCAAAAGGATCTTATGTAATTGTTCAATACAAAGATGTGGTTCTTGATTTTAGTAGACCATTCTATGCTGTTATTGATTTTGATTTCGTTCCGAAAAGTAGTGACGATATATTTAATGGCGATGGAAAAATTAAGCTTCATCATGAGTTCATTACTAAGATTACTGCTCTTAAAAATATGAATGAATCAATAAATGTAGATAGCAAAAACCCAAAATATATTCAGTACTTTAAGTTTTCTTTTCCTGACGGCAATGAGTACTATGCAGATGAAGCAACAATTAAAAAAGCTGTAAAAGGATTAGTTAAGAAAGTAATAATTGATTTCTAATTAGATAACAAGCCTCCCTGATTCAAATGAGTTAGAGAGGTTTTTTATTATTCTTGTTAAAAATATTCATAGAAATTTAATAGCAATATTTAATGTTCCGATAATATATGTGAGTGGAAGTGTGGATATATATTCAATTATAGTTTGATTATATTTCGGTTATTGTTTGTTGCTATTAGTTATTGTTCCAAAAATGAATGCG
>JAZRZD010000031.1:0-3688 GCA_045601085.1 Bacilli bacterium
AATCATACACAATCTCGTTTAGTGGCAAGTCATATTTTAACACCACACTATTGCTGTCTAGGTACTGCATGTCCTTGTAAACTCCACGTTTGTTTTGACAAAGTTCCATAATTGGACCAACATATGCTTGAGGAGTCATAATAGAAGCTCTTACATATGGTTCTTCAATTCTATCAATTTCAACGATATCTGGAAGCTTAGAAGGATTATCTAATTCTATCATTTCACCATTAGTTAAATAAACATGGAAAATAACTGATGGAGCTGTAGCAACTAGATCAAGATTAAATTCTCGTTCTAGTCTTTCTTGAATGACATCCATATGAAGTAGTCCTAAGAAACCACATCTAAATCCAAAGCCTAAAGCTTGGCTTGATTCATAATCAAAATGTAATGAAGCATCATTTAATTGAAGCTTCTCTAAAGCATCTCTTAGTAATGGGTAATCAGAAGCCACTGTAGGATATAAACCACAAAATACCATAGATTTCAATTCTCTATAACCTGGTAATGGTGCATCAGTTTCATTATTAGCAAGAGTAATAGTATCACCAACTCTAACATCTTTTACAGTTTTAATAGTTGCAGCAATAAAACCAACTTCACCAGCTGATAATTCATTTTGCTTTACTTCTTGAGGAGTTCTTACTCCTAGTTCAGTAACTTCATATGTTGCACCAGTAGCCATCATTTTAATAATATCGCCAACTCTAACACAACCATCTACAACTCTAACTAAAACTACAACACCTCTATAAGAATCATAGAAAGAGTCAAAAATCATAGCTGAAAATGGCTTATCTAGATTTCCTTTTGGTGGTTCTACGTATTTGATAATTGATTCTAGAACATCTTCTACATTCAAACCAGTTTTAGCTGAAATACAAGGGGCTTCAGCACAATCTAAACCAATAACATTTTCTATTTGTTTTTTAGTTCCTTCTATATCTGCTGAAGGTAAATCAATCTTATTAACTACAGGAATAATATCTAGGTTATTATCTAAAGCTAGATAACAATTAGCTAATGTTTGAGCTTCGATTCCTTGAGTAGCATCAACGACCAAAACAGCTCCTTCACAAGCAGCTAATGATCTTGATACTTCATAAGTGAAGTCTACGTGCCCTGGAGTATCAATTAAATGTAATGTATATTCATGGCCATCTCTAGCCATATATTTTAATTGAACAGCATTTAACTTGATTGTAATACCTCTTTCTCTTTCAAGATCCATATTATCAAGAAGTTGCTCTTTCATTTCTCTTTTTGAAACTGTATTAGTAATTTCAAGAAGTCTATCAGCCAAGGTAGATTTACCATGGTCAATATGAGCAATTATAGAAAAGTTACGAATGTATTTTTGATCTAAGGCCATAATAATCTCCTTTTCACGCTTGATTATATCATATAATCAACATTAAGAAAAACAAAAATAATATAGCCATTAAAAAATATGCTTATATTAGAGAGTTAAAATAAGTATGTGTTTTAGATAAAATGATAGTAATAGTAATAAAAGAAATAACTCCCCTAGGGGAGTCGCGGCCGCAATTTCTAAAATTGCTTAATAAAAAAGTCATAACCCTTTATAATTATATTGTCGAAATATAATAAAGAAAGGATTATAACCATGTCTATTTTAACACTAATTGATGGAAAATCTCCACAAGAATTAGGAGAATTTTTCAAAACTTCTATTAATGAATTTGTGAAGGAGAAAATAACTGAGACCTTAAATCAATTACTTCAAGGAGAAATCGAAGATTTTCTTACTGAAGCAATTCGCAATCAAACTCTTGATATCCGTAATGGATATTATAAAAGGCATTTAAAAACCAAGTATGGATCTATTGAAGTATCTGTGCCTAGAGATAGATTAAATCTATTTGAAACCAAATTAATTCAGCCATATAAGCAAACTACAGCCGACTTGGAATATATTGTTCAAACACTATATTTACGAGGCATGACTCATCGTGAAATTGTGGCATATCTTGATGAAACTATGGGCGTCAATATGTCTAAACAATCATCTTCTATAATGGTCAAGAAGATTCTTTCTACAGCGCTAGAATTCAAGGCTAGAAAGCTTCCTAAATGTGTAGCAATATTTATGGACGGAACTTATGTTTCTCTTAAGAGAAAATATGGTAATTTCAATTCTGAGGTGTCACAGGAGTGTGTGATGATCATTATGGGGATAACAGATCAAGGACATAAAGAAATACTAGATTTTGTCACAGTACCGAATGAAGGCTCACACAGCTGGAAAGATTTTTTAAACGCGCTTAAACAACGTGGAATTGGAAAACCTAAAATATTTATTACAGATGGTCTTCAAGGCATGCCAGAGGCTATTAAAGAGGTTTTCCCATCAGCTAAGCATCAAAGATGCCTAGTTCATATTCAACGAAATATTTCCCAAAATGTTAGAGCAAAAGATAGAGCAGAAATATGTAATGATTTTAAAGATGTATATAATCAGGATACCATTGAAGATACTCAAAAGAAATTTGATGAATTCATCAAAAAATGGCAAATTACATATCCGCGTTTAATAAATAGAATAATAAATACTCCAGGTCTATTTACCTACTTGGAGTTTCCCAAACAAATGTGGAAATCATTAATGACAAGCAATGCCATAGAATCATTTAATGCAGAATTAAAAAGATATTCTCACCGTAGAATACTATTTAATTCAGAAGCAAATTCTATTATTGTTCTAACTGGATGCATATCAGATTATAATCAATCAGCCAAGAATAAAAAAGAAAAGTATTTGATAGAATTATCTGAAGAAGAAAAATATAATATGGGGTTCGACTTATTAGCAAACTAAAAATTTAAAAAAAACACAAACTTTCTTGACAGACTTCATTTGCGCCAATCAACTTATTTATTCAATTGCTTTACAATTTGGTTTGTACCAGTAGCAGAAAGCTCTGATGCAGCGCCAACAATAATGGCAACCACAACATTTGGTGTTGGAATAATATCCGGAATGAAAAAGAAACAAATCACACCTGAAGTAGCACCAAGTCCTAGTGCTATCAAAGGAATAAATCTGAGTAACTTTTCAGATCCACCAGTTGCTTTCTTTATTACCTCAATGATACTTGTTGCAAACTGAGCAGACTTTTCTGTAAGAACAGTAACAGTACTTTTAACAGTTCCTATGTTATTAGGTTCTACCCAAGCACTACCATTCCATGATTTTTCAGTTGGTGGATTTGTTGAAGTATCCATCCATAACTGCCCTAAATAAGGATTCGAAGGAGCGGTCGTAGAGGTAACAACATCGTTTAAAGTATGAATTGTATATTGTGCTTCTGAACGCATTCTTTTTCCTCCTTTGCATGAAAAAAGTATTAAGGGCACTTACCAAGGTATGAAAGATATTGTTACTATGTTTATGAGTGAATCAAAATTATCATTGTTATCTCATAATAATTCAGATAAAGGGAATGAAATGAATGTAATACCTATTCTTTTGAAACAATTTCATGATTCTTATCCCGATGTTAAACCATATATTACTATTGATGGAATTGGTATTACACATGAAATTTTAGCATTGTTAAAAGAATATGATTATGACTTCGTTATTGTCTATAAAAGAAGTAAAGATAACATTGATGAATTTTCAAAAATATTAAAAGATTCTTTAGGAGAAGAAATTGATATA
>JAZRZD010000032.1:0-5062 GCA_045601085.1 Bacilli bacterium
GTAATTAAATAATTTTTTGTTATTTTCATTAACTTTCACATTAGGAAAGTGATATAATTTTTGAGTCAAGAGGAATCACTATGGAAAAGAAATCAGAAGATATTATTAATGAATGGATTAATTCTTTATCAGAAGAACAAAAAAATAATTTAGTTAAAGCTGTCGAGCAACCATTTAAAGATTTATCTAAAATTGGAGATGAATTAAAGAATGTTTTAGTTCCTTCTATAACAAACTTATCAGAATGCGTTCCTCCATATACAACCAATGATATACTGGCTAAATATGAAGGAATAAACATTGAACTTATTCATAATAAATTTCCAGAGCTAACAAATAAAGATATTGGAATTGCGATTGGAGTTTCTGAATCTTCATTCAGTAAATACATTAAACTTACAACACCTATTCCTGTTGATAAAGCTATTCAATTATCATCAGTTACAGGGATTTCACTGGATTTGCTATTAAAGCAGAAGGAAAGAAAAATTGATGCTAACTTCACCGCTAATTACAACAACATCGTTTGTTATGATTTAAAAACACGAGAAAAAGTTAATACAAAAGAAGAATTTAATATTCTTAATAATATTCCATCAAATACAAATCTTGTTTCCTTTTATCGTTTTGATAACAGCGATCAAATGTTTGGCATGGATGTAAACCCTATTCATATAATCGATCGTTCCTTTGATAACGAAAGAATAACATCAAGAAAATCATTCTTAGGAATGCTTAAAATTGATGGCAAAGTGGTTATAAAACAAGTAATTCCAGGAGATAGATATTACTCTGTACAAGTTGGTCCACACATTTATAAATATTCAAAAGCTGAACTTGAACATATATTTCTTGGAGTAATTCTAAAAACAATAATCGATTATTAAACAAGTATTCACTAGAATATTCCCAAATCATTTCTGTTTTGATAAATTAATGTTGCATCAATAAAGGATCTAGAATTCTAAATAAGGTTCCTGCGTTTGCAGGAGCTTTTTATGTCAAATAACAAAAGCTATGAATATGAAGTAGCTGTAATAGATCAATTATTAAAAGAAAAGAAAATCTCGTACCAAGAATGGTATGAACTTTTAATGCTCCTTAGAAAGAAGTACGGATTATTAGTTATCAACTTTGTTGATAATAGTTCCAAATAGAGCGAATATATGTGTACGATGGAAAAGGAAGTAATAAAAGTTGCATGTCCAACCAGCTACATAGTTTCTAATAAAATAGATACTAAAAAGAAACGCGTAGCCGCATATGCAAGAGTTTCAACCGATATGGAGGATCAACTCCATTCTTTTAAGACACAAATTGATGAATATACAAAGAAGATTACTTCAAATCCTGACTGGTTATTTGTAGGCATGTACTCAGATGAAGGTATCTCAGGTACTTCTTTAAAGCACAGAGATGGTTTGAATTCATTATTAAATGAAGCTAAGAAAGGCAACATCGACCTTATCTTAACTAAATCCATTTCTAGACTTGGAAGAAATACGTTAGATATCCTCACCATTATTCGAGAATTAAGAGAAAAGAATGTAGAGATTCGCTTCGAAAAAGAAAACATTTCATCACTCGATACAAGAACCGATATGATTCTTACTTTCCATTCATCTATCGCGCAAGAAGAGGCCAAGAACATCTCTGATAATGTTAAATGGTCTATTAGAAAGAAAATGCGTGAAGGCAACTGGACTATTGCTACATCAAAATTCCTTGGCTTCACCACTGATGCAGATGGAAATATGGTAATTGATGAAGAACAAGCAAAGGTTGTTGTAGAAATCTATAACCTCTTCTTAGCCAATAAAAGCTATCAAGAAATAATCGATTATTTAACAGCCATGGGTTATAAAACTGGTTCAGGGTCCACAAAGTGGACTAGACAAACAATTCAATCAATATTGAAGAATGAAAAATATGCTGGTGATCTATTACTTCAAAAGACTGTTGTTGTAGATTATTTAACACATGAAGCTAAAGATAATCGTGATGGCAAATATGCAGACCTTTGGTTAATTAAAAATCACCATCCTGCAATTATTAAAAGAGAAGTATACGATTTAGTTCAAACAATAATGCAGAAAAAAGCAGAAAACTTTAGGCATAAACCAAAATTTGATATCACACCATTATCAGCTAAGGTCTACTGTGGAACTTGTGGAAGAAGCATGATCTTCCAAACAAGACCAAATGGCAGAGACGTCTTTGCATGCAATATTTCAAGAAGAGAAATTCAGAAAAATGTATGTACTCAAACTCCTATTAAATATAAAGACTTATGTGATGTCTGCTATTCCGCAATGAAAGATTATCTCCAAGACAAGAATCTTACTTCTTCTTTATTGGATATGATTAGAGGTTTAGGAACAGCGTCAGCAAAGCAAACAAAACTAGCCAAATTAAAAGATGAAGTTCAAAGATTAGAAGTCCAATTAAGAGATATCATTGAATTGAAAATATCTTCTAAAACAGATGATGAAGATGAAAAATTATCAGAACAATATAAATCAATCAAAAAGAGAGTTAATCAGCTTAGAACAGAATTAGCCAATACAGAAACTGCGGCATATCGTTCATTCATCAATGAAGCTAGAGCAAAAGAAATTGAAGAAGCTATTAAGAGTGTTGATAACCGCGATTGCTATTTAAAACTTATTGATGAAGTAATTGTTTTTGAAAATGAGGTTGTCATTGTAGATAACTTTGGAACAGATATTTCAAAAGAAGATTTCTCACAAATTGCGCCTCAATTAATTAAAATGGAGCCAGTTTTGTATGGGTTTTTCACATCTTCTTATTCTAGAAAGGTAATTAAATATCGTTTAATTCGATTAGGAGGTAGCAAATGGAAGTAGAACAAATCCAAAAGCAAATCTCCACAAAAAGAAAGAGAACCTGTGCCTATGCTCGTGTCTCATCAAAATCTGATGAACAAGAGTCTTCTTTGACATACCAAATTGAAAACTACACAAAGATGATCATGACAAATCCTGATTATGAATTTTGCGGTGTCTTTGTAGATGATGGAGTCACCGGTACTTCTATATATAAGAGAAAAGAATTTCAAAAGATGATTGATAAAGCGATGTCAGGCCAAATAGACCTAATAATCACTAAATCACTATCGCGTTTCTCTAGGAATGCAGAAGATGCAATAAATATGATTCGTATGCTTAGAGCAAACAATGTCGAGGTTTTCTTTGAAACAGAGAACATCTCTTCATTTGATTTGGATAGCGAATTGGTCCTTAATGTTCTCAGTGCTCACGCTGCAAATGAATCTAAAGTAATCAGCGACAATGTTCGCATGGCTTATGCCAAGAACTTCCGCGACAGAAAAGGATACTTTAATCCTGAACAACTCTATGGTTATCATAAAGGACCTAAGGGTGAAATTGTAATAGATCCAAAAGAAGCTGAAGCTGTAAGACTAATCTATGATTTATACATCGCTGGTGTTACAAGAGAGGCCATGATTGAGGAGCTTACTAAAAGAGGCTATAAACCTAGATTTAACAGTGTCTGGACTATATGGTCCTTTAGGAAGATTCTCCATAATGAAAAATATATGGGTGCTATTTATCTTCAAAAGACCTTTGTTAAAGGTGTAAGAGGTAAACACATTAAGAACAACGGAACACTACCAACTGTTCTTATTGAAAACAATCATCCCGCGATAGTTTCAAAAGAAATATGGATGAAAGCCAACGAGAAACTTAAAGCGAAAGCTCTAGAATATCAAAATACAAGTAAATACAGCGGTAATAGAGATGGGAAACTCTGCTTTAATAAAAGTATCTATTCTGGCCTCTATATGTGTGGCAAATGCGGTAAAAACTATAATTTCAAGATAAACAATAGGAACAAGCCAACAGAATCTAGAATATTCGTTTGTGCCTCAAATAAATCGAGAAAAGTATGTGAAAATGAAGATTTACCTCTAGATGTTGTTGATCTCATCACCATTAAGGTAGTGAATAGAATCATTGTAAATAAGCACAACTTCATCAGATTACTTGAAGAGTCATTTGAAGAGAAAAACAATGTCATTTATAAGCAACAAGAAATTGAAAGCATAATGGCTCAAATTAATGAACTTCAAGCCAAGTTTAATAAATATAAAGATATAGATGATGAATTCTATAAAGAAGTTAATAAGGCTTATGAGCAGAAACTAAAACCTTTATATAAGAAAAAAGTCATGCTGGAGAATGAGATCTCCACCGCGACTGGAGTTAATGATTATTTGTATCAATTTAAGAAAGCTATCATGCCACTAACTAAGACAATCACTTCATTAGAAGATATACCGCTTAATAAAATCTTCTCCAAAGTAATCATCCATGATAGAGATCATATAACGTTTGTATTAGGAACTTGTAAGAGTATCAGCGACATCAAGAACATGGATAAGGACATACTTGTTGAGCAGGAATCCTACTACATCAGAAAAACCAAGCATAATCTTAAGTTCGGAATCTATATAAATTAAGAGAATAATTGCATGTTTTATTCATTTTAATTTACCACTTCAATGTAAAAAGATACTGGTCTGAATCCATCATTACAAGATATCATTGCGCTATCAGGGTTTTTCATCCAGCCATCATAAAAATTATTTTTGCCATTAGCAAGATCTTTTACAAACGGTTTAACAACTGACCATGCTGACTCACAGAAACCATTGGGTTTTTTTCCATCAATCGAAAGAAATACGTCTCCAACTTTTAAATTGCATGAATGCAAAATTGGATTTTCATATTTTTCAATCAAATCTTGATGATTCACTATCTTCATTACGGTAATTTTGACTTTTTTCATACTATTTACTCTTTTTGATAAGAATTGTTTTGTCTTTTAATGATATTTTGAATACCTTGTAACCAAAGCTTTCCAATTCTTTTTTATAACTTAAAAATGAATGATCAATGTTAAAACCTAGAATAGAAGCAACATCATCAAAAGACATTAATAATATATCTTTGTTCGACTTTTCAATATATTTCCACAAATTTAAATATTTACTCATTTTTAATTTGATTCCTTTTTC
>JAZRZD010000033.1:0-3287 GCA_045601085.1 Bacilli bacterium
TCTCGTGGTAGTTGGAACATGTAGAAGTACACTTCAATACAATCCTATAAGAGATTTTGTTAATAAAAAGAAAAGCGATGGGCTCTCTCCTAAAGCAGCTTACATCGCTGGTTGTAATAAACTCGCTAGAATAATTTTTGCAACTTGTTCCAAACGAGAATATTTTAACAACAATAGTATCTAACAAAATCTGAAGTTTTTAAAGAAAATCCGAAGACCGGATCTTTTTGTCATACACTAAATATTTATTTATTTTTCTTCTTGAAATCTTATTTAATCAGCCTTAATTTGAGTTTTGATTGAAGCATCCGAATACTGCTCCATCATGAAGTTAATACTCCATTCTCTAATTGATAATTTCTTTTCCATATCATGACCTCCTTTGGTCAGTGATATATTCCCTCTATATCAAAGATATAGCAAGTTAATTAGAGACATCATTTTGCTGATTTCAAAGCATAATATTCATAGAACATAAATCCGCGCTTATCACATGTTTTGATGCTACTAAATGGCGTGCTACGATCAATAAATTTGTCACACCACATATAGCGAATTTCTTCGCTTAGTCTCAATAGATTTCTTACAATCATGAGTAAATCATAATCGCACTGAATTTTAGCAATCTCGCTTTCGGTTAAATTATCCAAATGAACCATCTTATAAATGATTCTTAAGAATTTATATTTGTGATAGCTAATATCTGTATTAAAGTGGCAGATATCGTATGTTCTTCTGTCGTAAATTACCACTATTCCTTTTTCAAATTCTTTTTTATTGAATTTTGTAGCGCTTGCTGTTGCATTTAGCACTCTTGCGTTTTCGTCAATTATTTTTACCTTAAACGTTTTGTTTTTGATTTCAGGAGAGACATCAATAATTACCCCATAATATCCATTTCTTTTTTCCACTAATCATTCCTCCTTATTCATACAAAGATTGAATGAACTCATCGCTCATTTCTTGTTTAATAAATCCGGTAATGATGGATTTTTTGAAATATGAATATTTAGAAGTAATTTCTACTCCATTTTCATCAAACCATTTATTACGTTTAATGTTTTTTATGTTATAAGAGATTACTTTTGCTAGTACATGTCTATCCGGACATAGCTCAACTTTTCTTAGAAATTCATCAAGCCTAACTAGGTCCTGGTCAGTTGTTTCAAATATTCCAGATTTGATGATAACTTTTAAGTAATAGCAAACTTCAAATGGTATTTCTTTTAGTAAAGAATTTATATCATTTGTTTTATCGTTTTGTTTTATTGGTTTTTTATCTTTACTCATAGACAAATCTCCAATTTAACTTTAATCATTAATCTTTTATCTTTAATCATTTATCTTATATCCTTCTTTGTCCTACTTTCTTTTGAATCCAAGAAGGAATCAAGATCTGATTGACGAATACGATATTGATTTCCTAAGTAAGCAGCTTTCAATTCACCCTTTCTTATCCATTTATGAACTGTTGGCCTACTTACTTTTAATAATTCCATAACGTCATTAACGCTATAGATTTCATTGTTATTTGACATTTTTTAACTCCTTTTTAAATAGCATGTCTGACATTATTAATTCACCATTATTTGATTCTCGGTTAATGCTGTGGACATAAAACATTGTTGTTGAAATGTCTTTGTGTCTCAGTAATAACTGAGCTTCATTAATACTCATCCCATTTTTAATAAGATTTGTTGCTAATGAGTGTCTTAATGAATGTGCAGAATAATGAGGATCATCAAGGCCAATTTGCCTTAATAATTCCTTGATGATTCCTCTGACATTTTTCGTTGTCAAACGGCTGTTCTTGGAGTTCCTGCTGTGCGTTACAAATAACGCTTCTTCGCTATCGTTTCTAGCGAAGATGTAATCTTCAATGATGTTATAAACTTCATTGGAGATTTTAGCATAATCTGACTTATCATCCCGGCCTTTTCCTTGAATGAACAAGACATGGGTATTTCCATAAATCGATAGATCTTCTTTGTTAGCTCTTTCTACTTCAATTGTTCTTAAACCAGCAGTAGCAATAAGCGCTACAATAGCGTAGTTTCTTTTTCCTTCAATTGTGGTAGCAAGTTTTTTAGCTCTTCTAAGAAGCTTTGATACTTCATCAATTGTTAATGGGTTTCTTTTAAATGTTCTATTTATTTTTTCGCCCCTAATACCAAGCATAATATTTGGATAAATATCATTGCTGGCCAAATCAATGAAGAAACCTCTAAGCACCACTATTATCTTCTGAACTGTTGCAGATCCTACATTTTCTTTAAGAAATTCTTTATAAGCAATTATGTCTTCTTTGGTTGGTTCTAATAAATTATTGCTTTCAAGATATTCATTAAATGAATTTAGAATCCTACAGTAAGAATCTTTAGTAATAGGCTTTCTATCTAAGGTTTGGATATACCTTTTGATTTCTTGTTTCCAATTAATCTCGTTCATTTTTCTTCTCTAACGAATCCAAATACTTTGATTCATTGATGAACATTTCTTCCAGCGTAAAATCTAGCGCGTACGCTATTTTACACATGAAGATGAATGTTAATCTTGTAGTAGACCTTCCTCTTTCTACTTTGTAGTAATGCTGTCTTGAACATTTGATTAATTTACAAACCTTGTTCATAGACAGGTTGAGTTTGAGTCTTCTATTGATTAAATACATTCTATAACTCATCTTTTGCCTCCTTGTGATAAGTTTGCTGTTCTAGGTAGGAGGCTCTTCTATTTATATCGACTCTACATAATCCTTTTCTAATGCATAAATTAAACTTATGCTTACGCCTAATGCTTCCGCTATCTTCCCCATAGTCATAAGAGATACCTTCTTGCCAATTTTACCCATTTCTATTTGTGAATATAATTGATGTGAAATATCAGCTTTAATTGATAGCTTTCGCATTGATTGACCTGATTCGTTTCTCAATTTAATTAAGTAATCACGCATTAGTCCTCCTTTCCAGTCGATACGGTAACTGTGTTCGATAGTTTACATAATTAAAAAATTGAAGTTAAGGTCACATTTGAAAAAAATGCAAAATTGAACAGTTAGTTCCGAAAATAATTTTTTGAAAACACTTTTATACTTTGTATAACTGAAACTGACCCAGAAATTAGCAAAAACGCCATTTTTGAACAGTTTGAATACAATGTGCCAGTTAATCGATTAGAAAAATAAAGCAAACGAACATAAAACAATTAACACAGCAACAATTGATTATTAACAAAATGGCAAGTGTGCTTACCTAGATAAAGGCATTATCATTTGCTAGAATATATGCGGT
>JAZRZD010000034.1:0-54570 GCA_045601085.1 Bacilli bacterium
CTCCACAATATGGTGGGATTATGCATTGTTATTCTGGCAGTGTTGAAATGATGGATGAATTTATTAAACTCGGGTTATATATTGCATTAGGAGGACCCGTAACTTTTACTAATGCAAAAATGCCTAAATTAGTAGCAGAACAAGTCCCACTAAATATACTCTTATTAGAGACAGATTCTCCTTACTTAGCCCCTCATCCTTTAAGAGGAATGACAAACAAACCTGAATATATAAGATATGTTTTGGATGCTATTGCAGACATTAGAGGACTTTCTAAGAAACATATTGCTGATATTACATATAAAAATTCCTGCGATTTATTAAAGATTAAAGATGAATAAATATTTAGATGGAATTTTAGTTGTTGAAGGAACATCTGATAGCGCGATGCTATCATCTTTTATTATGTCTCCAATATTTGTTACTAATGGCTTTGAAGCTTCAAATAATTTAATAAAATTTTTAATTAAAGCTAACGAAAAATATAAGATTTATATACTTACAGATCCTGATGAATCAGGAGAAAAAATATCAACAAATCTTTCAAAAAACCTGCAAAACTTTAAGATTTTATCTTTAACCGACCCTAAATTTAAAAATAAAACCAAACACGGTGTTGCAGAATTAGACTATAACTATATTCAAGAATATTTTAAAAATTATCTTATAGATGAAAACAAATTCTGTGAGTATCTTTCTGCGTCTGATATTTGTTTTATGTCATGCGAAAAGTTATCTGAAAAGTTTTCAGTTTTTGGAAATAAAAAAGCAATGTTTAAACAACTTAATATTTTAGGAATTAAGAAAGAAGACTTATTATAAGGTTATGGAAATAAATATTAAAAATATTCATACACTTTTGAGTGAGTTTGATATAAAACCAACTAAAGACAATGGTCAAAACTTTTTAATTAATCCTGATATCGCTGCTAATATTGTAAACCTTTTAGGTTTTACTGATAGTGATAATGCTATTGAAATTGGTTCTGGATTAGGTTCTATTACCCATTTTTTAAAAGAAAAAGGCGATATCCACTGTGTTGAGATAGATTCAAAACTTTCTGATATTTTAATGTTTTTATATAAAGATATTACTATATATAACCAAGATGCTTTAAAGTTTGATTTTAGTGAATATAACAAAATAATCTCTAATGTTCCTTATAGTATTTCAACAGATCTTTTAGAACACATATTGCTTTCATCGCCTAATTTAGAAAAAGGCGTATTTATGTGCCAGGAAGAGTTCGTAAAACGTTTACTTGCTAAAAATGGTAAGGATTATGGGCCTCTTTCAATATTATTTTCTTTAGTTGGACAAATTAAAAAAGACTTTATTGTTCCTTGTTCTGCATTTGTGCCTCAACCAAAATGTAAATCTTTAGTATTTCATATTGATGTTAATAGAAAAGTGGAATTTAATGTGCTTTCTCAAGTGTATAAGCTTGTAAAACTCGCATTTTCTAATAGAAGAAAGACATTAATTAATAATTTAATTCAAGTGTATAACAAGGAAGAAGTTGTTAATACACTCTCAAAGTTAGGCTTAAATTTAAATTGTAGACCTGAAGAATTATCTCCAAATGACTTTATCAATATCTTTTTTTCTTTGAAAAATAGATAAATTAAAAATATAATTTAGTTGTATGAAGAAGCAACTTTTTAAGAGTTATGCAAAAATAAATCTTTATTTAGACGTGAAAAACGTAAGAGATGATGGCTATCATGAACTTGATATGGTCATGATTCCTCTTGAATTACATGATTCTATTCTTGTTTCTGAACTTACCACTTCTCGTGATAGTTTTGTTACTTTAGACGATTATTCATTAATTGGCTTCAAAGATAACATTGTTCAAAAAGCGGTAAACATTTTAACTGAGAAATATAATTTCAATCACGTTGTTGAAATTTTAGTTCATAAAAATATTCCTATGAAAGCCGGTCTTGGTGGTGGCTCATCTAACGCTGGTACAGTGCTTCGTGGGATCAATAATATGTATAATTTAAAAATTTCTGATGAAGAATTAGAAAAAATAGGTCTTTCTTTAGGCGCTGATGTTCCATTCTTTTTTAAAGAAACATCATGCCGCGCTCAAGGTATTGGTGAAATTTTAACTCCTATAAAAATGGCTAAACAATATCACTGCCTTTTAGTATTCCCAAACGAAGGATGTTCGACTCCTGAAGTTTATAAAAAACTTGATTCTTTTGAGGTAAATAACGGCAATATTGATAATGTAATTAAAGCCCTAGAAACAGGGGACGATGAACTATTAGAGCAATCTATCCATAATGATTTAGAACCTGTTGCTATTTCATTGGTGCCTGATATACAAGTAGTAAAAGATAAATTACGCGAACAAGGTTTAAAAATAGTTTTAATGACGGGATCAGGTTCTTGTGTATTTGCTCTTTCAAGTGATAAGAAATTAATTAAGAAAGCTGAAAAAGCATTAGAAAACGACTATAGAGTTGAAGTTACAAAAACATTTAATAGGTAGGTGTTTATATGAATAGATATGCAATTATTTTAGCAGCAGGAAAAGGTACAAGAATGAAATCCCTTAACCAAGAAAAATCAAAAGCTTCTTATTTGATTCTTGGTAAACCATTAGTGAATTATGTTTTGGATGCAGTAAATTCTCTTGGAATTTCAGATGTTACTACTGTTGTTGGCTGTGGTGGAGAAGAAACTACCAAATTAGTAGAAGAATCATCTAAGGTTGTGTGGCAACACGAAATATTAGGTACTGGCCACGCAGTATTACAAGCAAAAGAAATTCTTGAAAATAAAGATGGAGAAACAATTATTTTATGTTGTGATACTCCATTAATCACATCAAAAACATTGCAAAACCTAATTAATTATCATGAAACAAATAATAATTCATTAACTTTGATATCTGCAAAACTAGATAATCCATTTGGTTATGGAAGAATTCTTAGAAATAACAATAATGATGTTGTTTGCATTAAAGAACAAAAAGATTGTTCTGCCGACGAAAACAATATTAATGAAGTTAATGCTGGCATGTATATTGTTGATAACAAACTACTTTTTAAGCATTTAGACGATGTTAAAAACAATAATAACCAAAAAGAATATTATTTAACTGATATCGTTGAAATATTTTTGAAAAATAATTTAAAAGTCGGTGCATATATTTTAGAAGATAGTAGTGAGATGCTTGGTATTAACGACCGCGTCCAGCTTGCTACCGCTACTAAAATTTTAAGAAATAGAATTAATGAGAAATTAATGCTTTCTGGTGTAACCTTAGAAGATCCAGATTCTACATATATTTCTCCTGATGTAGTAATTGGGCAAGATTCAATTATTGGCCCTAATGTTAAGATTGTTGGCAAATGTGTAATAGGCACAAACAACACTATTAGCCAAAACAGTTATTTAGAAGATGTTGAAATTGGTGATAATAACAAAATTTTATCTTCTTATTTAACCCAAACTCATATGGGAAATAATAATGAAATTGGCCCTTACACAAAAACAAGAGCCAATACTTGGATTGAAGATAATTGTAGAATTGGTAACTTCGTAGAACTTAAGAATGTTCACTATCATAATGGCGTTAAATCTGCTCATTTAACATATATTGGGGATACTGAAGTAGGAGAAAGAACAAATATTGGTTGTATGACTGTTACAGCAAATTATGATGGTTACAATAAGAGTAGAACCTCTATTGGTAAAGATACATTCGTTGGTTCTGGCACAATTATTGTTGCTCCATTAACTTTAGAAGATGAAACATTTACTGCTGCGGGCAGTGTTATTGTGAAAGATGTACATAAAGACGAAATGGCGATTGCACGTGCAAGACAAGAAAATAAACCTCACTTAAGATCAATTTTCTTAATGAGAGCAAAAGCTAAAAAGGAAGCAAGTAAGAAATAGTATGTTAATCATTAATTCATACGGGAAAAACATATACGTTAAAGACGAAATAGTCGGATATATCCGCGAAAATGAACTTGTTGTTAGTAAGAGAGTTTTTGCAAATATTACTGATAATGGTATTATTTCCATTAGTGGTAGAAAAATAGGATTTGTAGATGACGATGGATCAATAATCATTAATAATAAAGAAGTTGGTTATATAGATCCTAACAATAATTTCGTTTTTACTGTTAAAATATAAGGAGACACATTATGTTAGTTGTTGGTATTGATATCGGTGGAATGTCCATTAAAGGTGCACTTGTTAATGAGCAAGGAAAAGTTTTAAATACTTTTAGCTTACCAATTATTTGTGGTGAACCAAGCGAACAAACAATCTCAAATCTTGCTAAAGCAATCAAATCACTTATTACAGATAACGGTTACGCTCTTGGTGATGTAATCGGTATTGGTGTTGGTTGCCCAGGCGCTATTGACTCCACACAAGGTATTGTTAATTACTCTAACAACTTAGCTTGGAACGATGTTCCATTAAAGTCACTACTTGAAAAAGGTACTGGAATTCCAGTTAAAATTACTAACGATGCAAATGCTGCAACATTAGGTGAAGCTAAATTTGGTAGTGGGAAAGATAATAAAAACCTTATCATAATTACCTTAGGTACTGGTGTTGGTGGTGGAATTATCATCGATGGCAAATTATATGAAGGAAATGATGGCAAAGGTGCAGAAATTGGACATACAGTCATCGTTGTAGATGGTGAACAATGTACATGCGGACGTAAAGGCTGTTTTGAAGCATATTCTTCCGCTTCCGCTTTAATTAAAAAGACCAAGAAAGAAATGATGAAAGATGAAAAATCATTATTGTGGTCATTAGCTAAAAACGATATTAACAATGTAAATGGAAAGCTTGCTTTTGACGGTGCAAAAGCAGGAGATAAATGTGCTGAAGAAATTATTGAATGGTACGTTAAATATTTAGGTGAAGGTATTTTAAATTTCTGTAATATCTTTAGACCAGACGCAATTATCCTTTCTGGAGGTATTGCAAATCAAGGTGATTATTTAATTAATAAATTAGTTAAATACTGTGAAGATAGAGATTACGGTTATAAGAGAACCCCAGCCGTACAAATTAAAAGAGCTGTTATCGGTTACGAATCAGGAATGATTGGTGCTGCAGCCTTATTTATCGATTAATTAGTTTTTGTATTTAATATTTTTACCCATAAAACAATAGCAATTTGTGCAGGAACGCCTAATAAGAATATAGGCCATATTGCTTGCTCTAAGAATTGTAAGAAGAACGCTGCTAATAAGCTCCACATAAATAACGATAAAAACACAAAATAAACATTCCTGTTATGGAACCACAGTTTGTTAAAAGCTATTACTGCAAGGAATGTTCCTGGCACAAACCAAATAAACACTAACCATAAAAGAGGGCTTGTTCCTGGATCTTTTATTAATGCAAAAACATAAATAATTGTGGCAATCATCCATAATAAAGTAATTACTAATGCAGTAATTGTTATACGTTTCGCATTAAGTGTTTTATCTTTTACATAATCTGATTTGGATTTTCTACTTCCTTCATGAGTAAGATAGTCCATTGTAACACCATAAAACTCGCATAATTGATATAAAGTCTCAACATCTGGAAGAGCTTCTCCAGTCTCCCATTTACTAATAGCTTTATCTGAATAATTAAACTTATTTGCGAGTTCTAATTGGGTTAAATTTTTATTTTTTCTGAGTTCTGATAGGTTTCTCCCAATTATGTTTTTAATGTTTTCCATAACCTAAATATAATTTGTATTTTTCTATATTTCAACAATAGAATTGTAAATTCTCTTTTATTTCTACTTCTCTAATCTAACTCTAATTTGATTTCTTGCAATCATAGAGTGCGCTTACGCATACGAATATTTATCATATGAAACTATGGAATTTGGGAACAATTCTTCATCTTCAAAATCAAAAAAGGTCTTAGCTATTGTCTTACCTCTTATCTTTTCAATTGGATTAGGTGTTGGTGCAGGTATATTAATTAACAAATTATTCTTAGGTCCTGCAGTTCAAGTAGACTATGAATCTTTTTCATCTAACTCTTACGAACCAAATGTTGATAGTGCTATGGCTAAATATAATGCCGCAAAAAGTAATGGTGGAAATTATCAAAGCACAATGTCTGCTACAGAAATGGTAAATGTTGGATATAAATTATATGAAAACACAGACAACAGAATTAATTACCAGTATGGATTAGTAGACGCAAAAGTAGTAAAACAAACAATTCGTGCAGTTTCCATAAAAGTAGGAAATAAATATTTTGAAGAGCAAATTTCTAATTCTTGGGCAGCCCAAGTTGCTGCAAGAACTTTCCAAGATGGAGATCAAATATCTTTCTATAGAGGAAATAATGGAACTGAAACCGCTGCACAGTGGGAGAATCAAGCACAAGTATACACAATAGAAAACTATATTGAAGACTTTGGCCGTGCGCCTAGTACAGCTGCTCAAGTGTTTATTATTTCTGATAGAACAGTAAATTATGAAAATACATCAATTAAAAAAGAAGATGGATTATATAAGATTCATCTAGATTTTAAAGTCCCATATTCTGTTTTGAAATATGTATGCCAAATGAAAAGTATTTCTGATTTAGCGGAAAAACCTTCATTTTATTCGTTAAATGTTGATTATGTCCTTGATAGCGATCTCATGATTTTATCTATGACCACCCATGAACATTATTATGCTCGTACAAAACAAGGCGTTGGTAGTGAATCAACTGGTAGCCTAGAAGTTTTTTATTACACAGACAGAAATCCTTCAATTCCTAATTTGACTGATAACATTGATTATTCAGTAGGGAGGAGAAGTTAATGAAATTCTGGATTAAAACATTAACTGCCTCTGTTATTGCTTTCTTACTTTCTGGTGGAAGTACAATTTTGATCTCTCGAGGTGTAGAAAAAGCCCAATATGAAAGTAATTTTTCTAGTGATGCTCCTGAATCTGAAGCTAATATACCTGTTGCACCTGTATTAAGTGATAACGATAAATTCATAAACTCTTTATCTTCAATGGGAAATCTTGAAGGTAATTTACAATGCGTTATCTCTACATCTGATTATGTGTTTAATATTTCTTCTTATATTGCCGTTGGTATGGAAGATTTGAATAATATCTCCGCAAAAGCTAACTTATCCTTAAAATATGATGATGTTAATTTAGATATTGGTGTTACTTATATCGATGAAACTATATTTTTAGATTTGTTTGATCAAAAGATTAAATTACAAACTTCTAAATTTTCTGATTTGTTAGATGTGTTTAGCTCTTTTGATATTCCATTAACCTTACCTGAAGAATTAACAAATATTAATCTTGATAACCTTATGGGTAACTTAGCCACAATGGAAGTTAATAAAAAGAACAACCATCTTTTCTATGATTTTTATTTATTTAATGATTGCTCACCAATAGTGTTTGAAAGTGATTTGGATTATAACTTATGCGGATTATCATTAAATAATTTTAGTTTTGCAGGTGTTTCTATTAACGCAATTGCATCAGTTATTGTTTTAGGAGAAGGAAATAATAAAGTTGTCT
This sequence comes from Bacilli bacterium, assembly GCA_045601085.1. Lineage (GTDB taxonomy): Bacteria > Bacillota_I > Bacilli_A > RFN20 > CAG-826 > JAZRZD01. Next base: position 7,544 of record JAZRZD010000034.1, read on the forward strand.
CTCCAGAATCAGACACTATTAAATATGTTGATGGTTCTCAATATTTTGGTTTAGCAAAAACTATTAAGTCTATATTTGAAAAAGAACAATTAGGCATTGCTTATGAAGTGTCCGCAACAAACGAAGATGATATTTTAAGTGTTAATGGCAATATTGATTTCTCTTTTGTTAATAACAACATAAAGGCCGCAATAATTGGGGATTTTGGTATTAATGGTTATACAAAAGATTATGAAGTTAGTTATCTAAATGATGCCATTTATGTAAATCTTAATAACACTTTTAAAGTTGGTTATACAGTAAATGGAATTAATGATTTGATAACAATAATTAAAGGTCACTTACTAGAAGAACCATTTATTTCATTAGTAAGTAGTGCTCAAAATATTTCTCTTCCTGTAGTTGAGTTAATTAAACAAGAGAAATATAAGGAAGTTATTTCTTATTTTGATTCTATTTCATTTACAGATACTTCTATTAAATTAACTTTAGACGGTAATGCTTTCGGTACTGATTCATTAGTGAGTATATCTATTGAAAAACAAGATGATGAATTCAAAAAGATTGTTATTTCCGACTTATCCATTATGGGATATTCAATAAATGTTTCATTAACATTATGTGATTACATAGAAATTAAAGATGTTAATAGCGATGAATATTCAATGATTGACACAATTAATAACACTTTTGACGATATATTTAACCTTGTTCAACAAACAAAGTTTGGTGCAAATATTTATGGAAGTATTGGTGGAATCACATTTGGTGGATCAACTCAATTTGATTTAGATACCAAGAGTGGCTGTGGAACAATTTCTATTGATGATCCAGAAGGTAGAACTCATAACGTTATTATTGATATTACTGGACCTGAGAATGATGAGTTTAACGCTGAAATGGTGTTTGATTACTTTGATGCTAATAATAATCACATGAAAGGTATTGTTTCCATTGCATCATTAAATGAACTTATCAATGTTGTTATGGACATATTAAATAGTGGTGAAATCAGATGGAGCCAATATGTTGATAAAATCAATGAAACCATTTTAAGTGAAACCATAAATAGAGTAAAAAATGGCGAATATGAAGCACTTTTGATTGATAACATTATTAATTCATTTGTAATTGATGAGTCGGGTATTACTGTTGAAGTTAATGGAAACTTGATTGGAGAAACAAACCCACTCACACTTAAAGTATTAACTAAAGAAGATGGTTCATTAAAAGGTGTATCTATATTAGGCACCGCAATGGGATTAGATTTAGATATTAATGTTGAACTAACATCATTTAATGCTGAACACTTAACATTATTAACAGTTGATGATTCTTATATTGATTTCGGTGATATTACAACATTAGTGGAATATCTATTTAACACCGCACAACTTAACTATTTTGACTTATCAGGCAAACTTGGTTTAGGTGGATCCACAATCATGGAATTAGCAAGTAGCTTACTTGGTGTAGATATGGATTTAGAAGCAAAAGTGGTAATAGATGAAGAAGAAAATGTTTCTGCTTATATAGCAGTTAAAGGAATTCCTACTACATTATTACTTTCTAACTACGGCACTATTGGAAATGATTCTAACAGTGAAATGTATATTGATATAAAAAACGAATGCGTTTACATTCATAACAAAGTTACTGGATTATTTAATATCAAAATGGGTGAAACCTCTTTAAAGTTGACTTTAAACGAATTTATTAACAATATTGAATACTATTTGGTGAATGTTTTCTTAAATATGAAGATTGATATCCCAGAAACTAAAGAAAATCTCATTTGTTTCCCAAAGATTATTTCTTCTTATTCATTCACTGATGGAGAAAATCCAAAATGGCAAATTGCATTAAATATGGCTAATTTAGTGGGTTCTAACGCACTTAATGATTTAACCGCTACAATTACAGGAAATAAAGATGGTTATATAAGTGGCCTCAATGCAAGTTTGGGTGTCTTAAATGGTTTATTAGACGTCAATATTAATGCGTCACTAAATAATATAGGAAAGGAATTCGATTTCTCTTTCTTTACTAACTATATTAACGACCACGCTAATGATCAATTCTCATATTTAAATTAATTAAGTAATTAAAGAATATATTTAACAGAACTTGGATCAATTGATTTTGTTTTAAGCACAAAAAAACCGTTACCTTAATTGATAACGGTTTTTGAATATTCAGTTAATTACTTATTCTTCTTGAATAAGCCTTTAATTGATTTTCCTAAATCACCAAATGCTTTAGCGACCTTTTCTTCAGGATCGCGTGGATTTTTGATGTTTGCTTGAGCAGCTGCTAATCTAGCAACAGGAACTCTGAATGGAGAACATGAGACATAATCAAGTCCAACATCATGGTAGAATTGGATAGATTTTGGATCACCACCTGTTTCTCCACAGACACCAACGTGTAATTCTGGACGTGTGGCTCTACCTAGCTTAACAGCGTTTTTAACTAATTTACCAACACCGTTTTGGTCTAAGGTCTTGAATGGATCTTCTTCAAAGATTTTGTTTTCATAATATGAAGGTAAGAATTTACCAGCATCATCACGGGAGAAACCAAATGTCATTTGAGTTAAGTCATTTGTACCAAATGAGAAGAATTCAGCTTCTTCAGCAATTTCATCTGCTAATAAAGCAGCTCTTGGAATTTCAATCATTGTACCAACATGATATGTCATAGCGATGTCAGCTTCTTTAATTAAAGCATCAGCTGTTGTGGTAATGATATTCTTAACAAATTTAAGTTCTTTTGCTTCGAGCACGAGTGGAACCATGATTTCTGGAGTGATAATCTTGCCAATCTTCTTGCTAACTGCAATTGCTGCTTTAATAATAGCGGTTGTTTGCATTTTGCAGATTTCTGGATAGGTAACTGCTAATCTACAACCACGGTGACCCATCATTGGGTTGGCTTCGTGTAAGTCATCAATTCTATCTTTAACTTCTTCAACGGATTTACCTAAAGCGTCTGCTAATTCTTTGATTAAGTGTTCTTCTTTTGGTAAGAATTCGTGTAGAGGTGGATCAAGTAAACGTACATTAACGTTCATGCCATCCATGATTTCATATAAATCTTCGAAATCTTTTTGTTGCATTGGTTCGAGTTCTGCTAAAGCAGCTTCTCTACCTTCAACTGTATCAGCAAGAATCATTTTTCTCATTGAGAAGATTCTGTCTGTATCAAAGAACATGTGTTCTGTTCTACATAATCCGATACCTTCAGCACCAAAGATTTTTGCTTGTTTGGAATCTCTTGGTGTATCAGCGTTTGTTCTAATGTGTAAGGCTCTATTTTCATCAACCCATTTCATTAATCTTCCGAAATAACCAGAAGTTAAATCAGGTTGAACGGTTTTAATAGAACCAAGGTAGATGTTACCAGTGCTACCATCGATAGAAAGTGTATCGTTAGGGCCATAAACTTTACCGTTAATTGTTAAAGTCTTCTTATCTTCATCAATAATGGCTTCACTACAACCACAGACACAGCATTTACCCATACCACGAGCAACAACAGCAGCGTGAGATGTCATACCACCTCTCATGGTTAAGACAGCTTCAGCAGCGACCATGCCAACGATATCTTCTGGAGAGGTTTCTGCTCTAACGAGAACAACTTTTTCTCCAGCGGCATGTCTTGCTTCTGCTTCTTCAGCGGAGAATGCTAATTTACCAGTTCCAGCACCTGGACCAGCGGCTAAACCTTTAGCAATTGCGCTTGCTTTAGATAATTCATCTTTATCAAAGCCTGGTAATAATAATTTATCAAATGATAAAGCATCAATTCTTAAGACAGCTTCTTTTTCATCAATAACACCTTCATCTACTAAATCACATGCGATTTTTAAAGCGGCTGCAGGAGTTCTTTTACCGCTTCTTGTTTGTAAGAAGTATAAGACGCCATCTTCAACGGTGAATTCCATATCTTGCATATCGCGATAGTGGGCTTCCATCTTTTTAATAGTTTCTACGAATTGATCATAGACACCTGGCATTCTATTTTTGAGTTCTTCAATATTTAATGGTGTACGAATACCTGCAACAACGTCTTCACCTTGTGCGTTTGGTAAGTATTCAGCAGAGATAACTTTTTCACCTGTACCTGGGTTTCTTGAGAAGGCAACACCTGTACCAGAAGTTTCACCCTTGTTACCAAAGGCCATGGATTGAACGTTAACAGCGGTACCCCAAGAATATGGGATGTTGTTCATCATACGGTAAACGTTAGCTCTTGGGTTATCCCAGCTTCTAAAGACTGCGGTAACAGCTTCCATTAATTGAACTTTTGGATCTGATGGGAAGTCTTCACCAAATGTTTGTTTGTAATAATCCTTATATTTCTTAACTAAATCTTTTAATTCATCAGCAGTTACTTCTGTATCTAATTTGTAACCTTTTGATTTCTTTAAGTCATCTAACATTTTGTCCATTTCGGTTCTTGGATGACCTTTAGCAATGTTAGTGAACATTAAGATAAATCTTCTGTAGCTATCAAATGCAAATCTGTCATTGTTTGTTTCTTTTGCTAATGCAGCAACAGTTGTGTCATTTAAGCCTAAGTTTAAGATGGTATCCATCATACCTGGCATTGACACTCTAGCGCCTGAACGGACACTAACTAATAAAGGTTTAGAATCTCCACCAAATGTTTTGCCAGTTTTGGCTTCAATACCTTTAATTGCTTCAAAGATTGAATCTTGTAAGCTTTGTGGTAATACTTTTCCACTATCATAGTACAAAGTACATGCTTCAGTTGTGATAGTGAAACCTTCAGGAATTCTAACGCCGATATGAGTCATTTCGGCTAATCCTGCTCCTTTACCCCCTAGAAGTTCCTTACCTAATCCGTAAGCTTCTTCAAAAGGATAAACATACTTTTTTTCCATAAAAATCTCCTTTTTTCGATTGTGGGTTGAACTTTTTTATGGCCTCAACGCGCTTTATTATTTTATCACGCGAGAAGAAAAAATATCAAACTTTTCTATCTAGTGATAGTAAAGTATGGTATTATAGAAAACGTTTTGGAGGCAATATTATGAAATATGATGTTGTAATTGTTGGAGCTGGTCCTTGTGGATATTTTTGTGCTTACGAACTCAGCAAAAAGCAACCAAACACAAAAATATTATTAATTGATAGAGGACACGACATCTTAAAAAGAAGATGCCCAGTATTAGAACATAAATTAGAAAAATGTCCTACTACACAAAATAGAAGCGAATGTTTCCCAGCTTGTTCAATCACTAATGGATTTGGTGGTGCTGGTGCTTATTCTGATGGAAAATTTAACATTACCACTGAATTTGGTGGTTGGTTAGATAACTACATGAGTGATGAAGAGCTTCTAGATTTAATTAATTATGTTGATGAAATTAATTTAGATTTCGGTGCTCCTACTAATATTACCGATCCAAATACTCCTGCTATTAAAGATATTGAACATAGAGCAATGAGTGTTGGATTAAAACTTTTAAGAAGTAAAGTAAGACACTTAGGTACTGAAGAAAACTTAAAGATTTTAACAAAAATTTTCATGCATCTCGCTGATAGAATTGATATGAAATTCATGACAAAAGTCAGTGATATTTGCATTGATAACGACACTGTTAATGGTGTTATTTTAGAAGATGGCACCAAAATTGAAGCAGACAATGTTGTACTTGCTGTTGGCAGAGAAGGCAGTAAGTGGTTATGTGGATTATTCGACAAATATGGCGTTTCTATGAGCCAAAACCAAGTAGATATTGGTGTTCGTGTTGAATGTCCAAACCTTGTAATGGAAGAAATTAACAAAAACTTATATGAAGGTAAATTCTTATTCAAAACCTCAACAGGGAACACTGTTAGAACTTTCTGCTCTAACCCAGGTGGCCATGTTGTAATGGAAAATTATGAAGGTGTTGTAAACGTTAATGGCCACTCATATAACGATCCAAAACTTTCTAGTGAGAACACAAACTTTGCTTTATTAGTGTCTCATCATTTTGAAGAACCATTTAAAAAACCTAATGAATACGCATTAAAAGTCTCTTCTTTAGCAAACCAATTAGCTTGTGGTGGAGTTATTGTCCAAAGATTTGGTGATATCCTCCAAGGAAGAAGAAGTACAGAAAAACGTATTAGAGAAGGATTTGTAAAACCTACATTAAAAGAAGCTGTCCCTGGTGATTTAGCATTAGCACTTCCATATAAAACCATGCAATCTATCATTGAAATGGTTAAAGTGCTTGATAAAATTACTCCAGGTATTGCTACTGAACATACATTATTATATGGTGTTGAAGCGAAATATTATTCTGCCCATCCAGAAATCACAAATGAGTTAGAAGTTAAGAAACTTAAAAACTTATTCGTTGGTGGCGATGGCGCCGGACTTACCCGTGGCCTAGCACAAGCTGGAGCATGTGGTGTATACATTGCCCGTAATATTATGCAAAGGAAGGAAAAATAAAAATTATGGCAAGAAATGTTGGAACGATATCTAGAGGAATTAGATGTCCAATTATTAAAGAAGGTGATGATCTCGCCTCTATTGTTGTTGAAAGTGTCTTAACTGCAGGACAAACAGACAACTTTGAATTAAGAGATCGTGATGTTATTGCAATGACAGAAAGTATTGTTGCCCGTTGCCAAGGTAATTATGCTTCTATTGAACAAATTGGAGAAGACGTCAAAAACAAATTTGGTGGCGGAACTGTAGGGGTTATTTTCCCAATCTTATCTAGAAATAGATTCTCCATTTTATTAAAAGGTATCGCTAAAGGCGCATGTAAGATTGTCTTAATGTTCTCTTACCCAAGCGATGAAGTTGGTAATGCTTTATTAACTTATGATCAACTTGATGAAAAGAATATTAATCCATATAGTGATGTCTTATCTCTTAAAGAATATCGTGAATTATTTGGCTATGGTGTTCATGAATTCACTGGTGTTGATTACATCCAATATTATGAAGATATTATTAAAGAACAAGGCGCTGATTGCGAAATTATCTTTGCTAACAACTGCAAAACAATTCTTAAATACACAAAGAATGTCTTAAACTGTGACATCCATACAAGAGCTAGAACAAAGCGTATCTTAAAAGAAAATGGTGGAGAAATTGTTTTAGGTCTTGATGACATTTTAACAAGCTCAGTTTCTGGTAGTGGTTATAACCAAAAATATGGTTTATTAGGCACAAACAAAGCTACAGAAAATACAGTTAAATTATTCCCAAGAGATTCTCAGCCACTCGTTGAAAATATTCAAGCTGAAATCTTAAAAAGAACAGGTAAACATGTTGAAGTCATGGTTTATGGTGACGGCGCTTTTAAAGATCCTCAAGGTAAAATTTGGGAATTAGCAGACCCTGTTGTTTCTCCATTCTTTACTTCTGGATTAAAGGGAACACCAAATGAATTAAAACTTAAATATTTAGCTGATAATGATTTTAAAGATCTTAAAGGTGATGAACTTAAGAAAGCAATTTCTAACAAAATCGCTGCAAAAAGCGGCTCTTTAGTTGGCCAAATGGCTTCCCAAGGTACAACCCCAAGACAATTAACTGATTTAATCGGTTCATTATGTGACTTAACTTCCGGTAGTGGAGATAAAGGTACACCAGTCATTCTTGTTCAAGGTTATTTTGATAACTACACCAACGACTAATTATGAATAAAAACCCACTCGCATTAACAATTGATATAGGAACACAATCTTGCCGTACATGTTTAATTGATAAACAAGGTAATATTGTTGCGATTGAAAAAATCAAATACGAGCCAACATATGTTTCAAAATTAAAGGGTTACGCCGAACAAAACCCTGATTATTATTTTGATTGCATTAAAACAGGATTAAAAAACTTATGCGCAAATAACAAAGATAAGTTAAACGATATTATTGGCGCAACAATTACAACCTTTAGAGATTCTTCAGTTCAACTTGATAAAGATAATAAACCATTAAGAGATTCTATCTTATGGCTTGATCAAAGAACCGCTGAAGCAAAAGAGAAGTTACCATTTTTACATCGTTTAATTTTTGATGTTATTGGTATGCGTCCTGCAATTGACTTAAATAGACGTAGAACTGCTGCTCATTGGATTAAAGAAAATGAGCCAGAAATTTGGGAAAAGACTGAAAAATACGTCAATATTTCTACATATCTAACATATTTATTAACAGGGAACCTTGTAGATTCCTGTAGTAGTGTTACTGGACACTATCCTATTAATTTTAAAAAGAGAAAATGGTACAAAGAAGGCGCTTTAAAAGGAAGAATCTATGGCGTTCCTAATAGAATGCTTTCCGAATTAAAACAACCAGGAGAAGTTCTTGGATATATTCAAGATTCTTTAGCAGATGAAGTTGGACTTCCTCATGGTATTGAATTAGTAGCCTCAGGTAGTGATAAAGCCTGTGAAACTGTTGGATTAGGTGCATTAAGTAATGAAATTGCTTCTGTTAGTTATGGCACTGCGTCTTCAATTGAAGTTTCTAGTAAAAGTTTCCATAATCCTGAACCATTTTTACCAGCATATCCTGCCGCTGTTAAAGATTGGTACAACTTAGAAGTACAAATCTATCGTGGTTATTGGATGATTGGCTGGTTTGCCAAAGAATTTGCGAATGAAGTTATTACTGACGCAAAAGTTTCTGATATGGCGTATGAAGCAGTTCTAAACGAAAAACTTGCAGATATTCCTCCAGGAAGTGATGGATTAGTATTACAACCTTATTGGGGACCAGGACTCCATAGACCTTTATCTAAAGGTGCGATTATTGGATTTACTGATACTCACACAAAATATCATTTATACCGCGCAATTATTGAAGGTATTGGTTTTGGATTAAAAGAAGGAATGATCGGCATTGAGAAGAAACTTCACCACAAAGTAAAAGAGATTCGTATCTCTGGTGGTGGTAGTCAATCTGATATTATTTGCCAAATAACCGCTGATTTGTTTGGCATTCCAGTTAGTAGAGTCCAAACATTTGAAACAAGTTCATTAGGTGCTGCCGTTAGTGTCTTTGTAGGAAAGAATGAATTTAGTTCAGTAGACGAGGCAATTAATTCTATGGTTCATAAGGGTGATACATTCCAACCAAATATGGAAAATAACAAGACTTATGAATATTTATATAAAAAGGTATATACCAAGATGTTCCCAAGACTTACTGGCATATATGTAAACTTGTTTAAATACTGGAAAAACAAAGTAAATAAGTAAAAAGATAAGCAATCACCGTTGGGTGGTTGTTTTTCTTATAATTTTTATTGACATGTTCGTATGCGAACTTTATAATCTATTCTTAGTATGGAAAATAACTACGATATTTTAGGTAAAATAAATTCACTCAAAAAATACATCTGCTTGAGGTTTGATGAAGGATTAGAAAAATACAATCTAACATTCATTCAAGGTCAAACAATTAGGTTTATAAATCATAACCCTGGAGTTAAGCAAGTTGATATACAAAAACATTTTGAACTTTCTAAGTCAACAGTTAGTGGACTTATTACTAGGTTAGAAGAAAAACATTATATAAAACGAATTGATAATAGCTTGTTTCTTACTGATGAAGCGATGTCATTGATTGATTACTTTGCAAAAGTATATAAGGATCTTAACAAAACTTTAACAAAAGGTCTTACTGAAGAAGAAATCGATAACTTATACAAGTGTTTAGATAAATTAAAGAAAAATATAAAGGAGGATAATTAAATGTGGTCAAAAATTAAATTAATATTAAAAAGCGTTAGACAATATAAATTGCCTGCAATTATTACTCCTATCTTTATGATTGGAGAAGTTCTTTGCGAATGTGTTTTACCATTAATTATGTCTTGTTTAGTAGATGTGCTTAAAGGTAATGCAGATGATATTGCTACAGGTGGATTTGAAAGCATATTCCAACCATTTACTTACATTAATGATAATTTGCATTTCTCAATGGAAGTTTCCATTTTCTGGTTAATTATCGTTCTTATTGGATTAGCCATTATTTCCCTAATTTGCGGTATTTGTGGTGGTATTTTTGCTGCTAAAGCTTCTGTAGGTTTAGGTACTAATTTAAGAGATGATTTATATAAGAAAATCCAAACTTTCTCATTCTCTAATATTGATAAATTCTCAGCATCAAGTTTAGTAACTAGAATGACTACTGATGTTTCTAATGTCCAAATGTCATTCCAAATGTGCATTCGTATTGTTATTAGAGCACCATTAATGATGATATTTGCTGCTATCATGTCTTTCTTAGTTGGCGGTCCTATGGCATGGCTATTTATTATTCTTATCCCTGCTATTGGTTTTGCTTTATGGCTATTAGTCAGAGCGGCTATGGGAATATTTAAAAGAGTTTTCAAGAGATATGACGCATTAAACGAATCAGTTAACGAGAACGTTTCTGGTATTAGAGTTGTTAAAGCCTATGTAAGAGAAGACTTTGAAAAGGAAAAATTCAATACTGCTAGTAATAATATGACTTCAGACTTTATTAAAGCTGAAAAGATTATTGCTCTTAATGCTCCTATATTAAATACTTCAGTTCACTTAGCAAATATTCTTATCATTGGTTTAGGATCATATTTCATTTGGAGTGGTGACAGTCTTACAGTTGGTCAAATGTCAGCACTTTTAACATATGGTATTCAAATCTTAATGTCTGTCCAAATCATTACCATTATTTTAGTAATGCTTGTTATGTCGTTTGAATGTGTTAACCGTATTGGTGAGGTGTTAATGGAAGAACCAACAATCACTAATCCAGAGAATCCAATTATGGAAGTTCCTAATGGTGATATCAAATTTGAAAATGTTAACTTTAAGTATTTTAAAGACGCTGAAAAAGACACATTATCCGATATTAATTTAACAATAAAAAGTGGTCAATTCATTGGTATTTTGGGCTCAACTGGTAGTGGTAAGACTTCTGTTGTTAACTTAATTTCTCGTTTATATGACATCGACAGTGGTTCATTAACTGTTGGTGATCACGATGTTAAAGAATATGATTTAAAAACTCTTAGAGACGCAGTTGCGGTAGTACTTCAAAAGAATGTTTTATTCTCTGGTACGATTGCCTCTAACTTAAGATGGGGAAATGAAAACGCGACAGATGAGGAATTATTAGAAGCTTTAGATATTGTTCAAGCTACTGAAGTTGCTAACGCTCACGTAGAAAAATTAGAACACCGTGTTGAACAAGGCGGCGCTAACTATTCTGGTGGCCAAAAACAAAGACTTTGTATTGCCAGGGCCATCTTAAAGAAACCTAAGATTTTAATCTTGGATGACTCAACTTCTGCGGTTGATACTAAAACTGATAAGTTAATTAGAATTGGTTTAAAAGAAAGATTACCAGAAATGACTAAGATTGTTGTTGCTCAACGTATTTCTTCTATTGAAGACGCTGACCAAATTGTCATTATGGATAACGGACATATTGATGCAGTAGGCACACATGACGAACTCTTAAAGAGTAATAAGATTTATCAAGAGGTCTACTACACTCAAAATAAAAAAGGAGGTGATTCTAATGCCACCAATGAGAATTAAAGAACACGCTCGTGCTAAAAAAGGCACATTTAAGAGATTAGTGAAATCTTTATTTGCTAAGTTTAAATGGCAATTAATCTTTGTATTAGCATGCATGATTTTCACAGTTATTGGTAACGTTAGCTCATCATTCTTTATTGGACTTGTTACCGCAGCGGTCACAAAAGCAGTAGAAACTCCAGGAATTAATCCTTTCGTGGACATATTTGATTTCGTAACTCAATTTGGTTTTTCAATTAGTTCTAATATTACGATCTTATTAATAATAATGGGGTCTATCTACCTTGTTGGAATCTTCTCAATTTGGTTACAAAATAGAACGCTTGCTATTATTGGTCAAAAATATTTAAACGAATTTAGAATTGCCTTATTTAATAAGATGCAAGATCTTCCAATTAGATACTTTGATACCCACGCTCGTGGTGACATTATGTCTATTTATACAAACGATATTGATACGATTAGACAACTTATCACACAAGCAATCCCAACAATTATTACTTGTGGTTTAGCGGTTTTCTTCTTGTTAATTGTTATGCTATTTGAATCTGTTTGGCTTTTACTTGTTGTTGTTGGATGCACAATTATTATGCTTTTAGCGACAGTTAGACTATCTAAAAAGAGCAGCAAATACTTCATTAAACAACAAAAACAAATTGGTATTTTGGAAGGTAATATTGAAGAAAGTATTAAAGGATTAAAAGTTATTAAAGTATTCTCTCATGAAGAAAAATCCACTCAAGAATTTACCGATATGGACGCTACTTTAAGAGAATATTCTACTGAAGCTAATACCAGAGCTAATATTACAGGTCCTATCAACGCTAACATTGGTAACTTCATGTATGTCTTATGTGCTGTTGTTGGATTTATGCTTTTAGCTAATTTATTCCCTAATGTTTCTATTGCTGGTGTCCAAGATAACCTAGAACTTGAAGCTGTTGTTTCATTAGTTGTTACATTCTTATCAATGAGTAGAATGTTCACAAATAACGTTAATAACTTATCTCAAAACATTACATTCATTGTTATGGGTATGGCAGGTGCTTCCCGTTGCTTTGATTTAATGGATGAAGAAATTGAAAAAGACGAAGGCTATGTTACATTAGTTAACTATGTTAGAGATGAAAATGGTAACATTGTTGAAACTGACAAACACACTAGAGACTTCGCTTGGAAACATCCACATAAAGCTGATGGATCTGTTACATATACAGAACTTAAAGGAGACATTGAATTAGTGGATGTTGATTTCGGATATGTTGCAGATAAGACAGTTTTGCATAATGTTTCTATTTATGCTCACCCAGGACAAAAGATTGCTTTCGTAGGTGCTACTGGTGCTGGTAAAACCACAATCACTAACTTATTAAATAGATTCTATGATATCCAAGATGGTAAGATCAGATATGACGGAATCAATATTAATAAGATTAAAAAAGCAGACTTAAGAAAGTCTTTAGGTATTGTTTTACAAGACACTAACTTATTTAGTGGCGCTGTTATGGAAAACATCCGTTATGGTAGATTAGACGCTACTGATGAAGAAGTTTATGAAGCAGCTAAGATTGCTAATGCATATGACTTTATTACACGTTTACCACAAGGCTTTAATACAATGCTTACTGGTGATGGTAGTAACCTCTCACAAGGTCAAAGACAACTTCTCTCTATTGCTAGAGCTGCAGTAGCGGATGCTCCTGTTATGATTCTTGATGAAGCTACTTCCTCAATTGATACAAGAACTGAACAATTAGTCCAAAAAGGTACTGATCAATTAATGGAAGGTAGAACAGTATTTGTAATTGCACATAGACTTTCTACAGTTCAAAACTCTGATTGTATTATGGTTCTTGACCATGGTCATATTATTGAACGTGGCAGTCACGAAGAATTAATCGCTAAAAAAGGCACATATTATCAACTCTACACTGGTGCATTTGAACTAGAATAATTCCTAAAAACAAATGATATAGCCTGTATATTTGTAAATGCAATATGTTACAAAACAGGCTTTTTTGATTATTTTTTACAAAATAGTTTATTTTAATTTGGCAAAGCAAATATAATAATGAAAGTTATTTATGAAAAACTTCGTATTCATCTCACCAAACTTCCCATATACCTACTACAGATTCGTCTCTGCTTTAAAAAGAAACGGATTTAGAGTTTTAGGTGTTGGTGATACCCCATATAATGAACTCCATCCTGAACTTAAAAAAGATTTAACAGAATATTATGGATGTTGGGGTATGGATAATTTTGATAATGAAATTGCTGCTATTAGATATTTTGAAAATAAATATGGACATATTGATTATTTAGAAAGTAATAATGAATACTGGTTAAGAAAAGACGCCAGATTAAGAGATATGTTTTACATCTCAACGGGCATTCAAGGTGACTTAATTAATACCTACCAATACAAATCTCAAATGAAAGAGAAATATATCCAAGCAGGCGCACATGTTGCTAACTGGATTATTGTTGAATCTAGAGAACAAGTAGAAGAGTTTGCTAAGAAATATGGTTACCCATTATTTATTAAACCAGATATTGGTGTAGGCGCAGCTGGTGACTTTAAAATCAAAAATAGTGCAGATTTAGATAGATTTTTCAATGAAAAAGCTGAGAATGTTCCATATATTTGTGAACAATTTATTTCTGGAAACATAGTTTCATTTGATGGAATTACAGATAGTAACGCTAACGTTATCTTCTGTGCATCAAACCATTTCCCCCCATCAATCAGTGATATCGTTGAAGAACATAAAGATGTCTTCTATTACTGTGGACCAAATGTTGATAAAGACTTAGAAGAAATTGGTCGTAAAGTAATAAAAGCTTTTGAAGTAAAAAATCGTTTCTTCCATTTAGAATTCTTTAGAGTAGATCAAGATGTTCCTGGTGTCGCTAAAAAAGGCGAGATTGTTGCTCTTGAAACTAATATGAGACCAGCAGGTGGATATACCCCAGACTTAATTAACTATGCATTAGGTGTTAACTGTTATCAAATCTATGCTGATTCAATTGCATTCAATGAAAATAGACAAGATATGACACATGAAAAATATTTTGCAGCATGTGCATCAAGAAGAGATGAGAATGAATATTTCTACTCTGATCAAAGAATCCTTGAAGTATTTAAAGGTTCTGTAGTGGCCTCTGGTAGATATCCTGAAGTATTCTCCGGCGCTATGGGTAATAGATACTTTATGGCTAGATTCATTAATGAACACGATATGGAAGTGTTCTGGGAATTTGTTAGCCGTAAAAAAGGTCAAGGACCAGATACAATAAAAACAGAAAAGAAAACTGATAATACACCAATATGTGATAGACATGTTGATGGTGCTTAATATATGTATATATTAAATAAAAAGAGTGACATATATGTTACATTTGTAACAATGTGTCTTTTTTTTCGTGCTTTTTAAAAATTTAATGTAGATACTATTAGGGTAAGGAGATTTTTATGGCAAACAACAAATATGTCATTTTTACTGACTCATGTAGTGATTTATCCACTGCAGAGAGAAAACAATTAAACGTTGAATACCTTCGTATGGGTTTAGTTGTTGATGGTGTTGAAATGGAAGCCGACCTTGACTGGGAAGCTTACAAACCAGAAGAATTCTATGGTTGGTTAGAACAAGGTAAGAAAATTAAAACAAACCAAGTTTCACTTCCAGAATTTGAAAAAAGATTCACACCTTATTTAGAACAAGGATACGACATTCTTTATTTAGGATGTGCTGGAGCACTTAGTGGTTCTGTTGGTTTCTGTAACCAAATTGCCGCATCTGCACTTTTAGAAAAATTCCCAGATAGAAAGATTGTTGGTATTGATACTTGCTGTGGTTCATATACTGAAGGTATGTGTGTCGTTTATGCGTGTAAGAAAAGAGACGAAGGTTTATCTTTTGATGAATTAATCGCTTGGGTTGAAGAAAACAAAAATACATTTAACCAATTCGCTACTGTCGACACATTAAAATACTTAAAGGAAGCAGGACGTATTAAAGGTACTGCAGCTTTCTTTGGTGATATCATTGGTGTTAAACCAATCTTCATCAGTGACGCAAAAGGCAATAACTTTGTTATCCAAAAGGTTAGAGGTACAAAAGCTTCTATCGATGCATTAGTGGAAGGTATTAAAACTACAATTATTCCAGAAGAATGTGATTATATTCAAATCTGCCAAGGTATGGCTCATGAAAAAGCTGAAATTATTAAAGGAAAATTTGAAGAATTATTCCCAAATATTCCTGTAAAACTTGGCTGGATTGGTCCTATCGTTGGAACAACATGTGGTCCTGGAATTATTGGCGTATTCTGCCATGGTAAACAAGTCACCAGGTTTGATGGTGATGGAATCCCAACAAAATAAGCAATAATTTAATTAAAAAAGAAGAGGCTTTGCCTCTTTTTTTGTGCTTTATTTGACAAATATTTAAACAACACTTATTGTTAAATTATGAGAAAGATTTTTAAATCTTTGTTTATTATCGCAATTCCTTTAGTGTGCTTATGTAGCAGTTGTGCTATTCCTTTTTTGTTTACAACTGAAAATTTTAAGATAACTACAACTGGAGTTAAGGGTAGTAAGCAAAATCCTATTGTTTGTTCTTCTTGGACTGAATTAACATTTGAAGTTTCTAAAAGTATTGCAGAAGAGAAATCTGCAATTTATATCTCTCCTAACTTTGTAGACACTAAAGTGCCTTTTGGTCGTTTGAATGCCACATTTGAACTTGATGCATATTTAAATACATCTGTAGATCAAACTGCTTATGATGAATCAGGTGTTGGTCATCTCGTATTCTTTAATGAATACCTTAAGAAAGGTTGGACATATAAAATCAACTTTACTTATTGTTATCCTAAAGCGGCATCTACTTTCTCTCCTAGAAGCGGGTATTATGATCTTAATAAACTTCCATCCGCAAATGATGGAATTATTAGAGCGCAACATCAAAAAAGAGCTGCAGATTTCAATGATTTCCCAATATTAAGTGATAATGTTGGAGTATTTACTGTACACAACTCTGAAGAACTATGGTGGGCTATTAGTAACAAATATAAACCTAGCTTTGCTAAAAAAAGTGAGAAAGTACAATCGCTTTGGAATAAAGCTCTTAATATATGTCGTAAAATTATTTCAGACGACATGACTGATTTAGAAAAGATTACCTGTATATATTCTTATCTCACAGGAGAATGCTTATATGATTATGACTGTATCCCTAGTGAAGAAGATTTTGATGATGTTTGGCAAGAAAACACCGCATACTTCCTTGAGGGCGCATTAGACCATAACACTGCTGTTTGTGATTCATTATCTAAAACATTCGCACTTCTAGCAGGTATTGAAGGATTAGATGTCAAAAGAGGATTTGGTTATGTTTATGGTGATAATCCTACAGGGCACGCATGGAATTATGCCTCTATTGATGGCGGTAACACTTATTATTTAATTTGTCCAACATGGGGTAGATTTGAAGGCGCATGGGAAATCGCAGGACAAAACATTCCTTTCAACTTCTCTTCATATGATTCATTTATGGTTAAAAATACATACTTCCAAGAAGCAGGAGGTATGCATTTTGATGAAAGTATTTGGAAAGACTTGAATAAAGCGACATCAAATTACAATGCTTTTGATAATCTAAGTTACACATATAATGATAAAGAATATGACTTTGTCATTGATTCTGATGAAGAATTAGAAGCAATGCTCGCAAGCGCGATTCAAGCAATGGGAGATATCGATAGCTTTGCATTACAATTTGCATTAGGCAGTGGTTATGACTGGTCTGATGTAGAAGCTTTTAGAGACAGAATTAAAGCTTATTTAATTAGTCATGGCAATAATAATTACTTTTATTCATGGGGGCAAACAGATAGTTTTTTCCCATTAAATCCTAACTATTTTGAAGTTTTTGTTACTAATGAACCTAGACCATCATAGTTAAAATTTTGAATATTATTTTGTAATCGTTAAATTATAATTTACAATAAAAATCAGAAAGACATACATAAGGAGGTAAATATATGGCTTTAATCGATGTAGTTAAATTTGAGCCTAGACAAGGCACTGACTGGATTATGTACAAATATCCAGGAAATGAATTTCACACAAAAAGTAAATTAATCGTTGGACCTGGACAAAGAGCAATTGCTGTTCATGGCGGTAAGGTTGAAGGTGAATTTAAAAGTGGCACAACAATCTTAAATACTGAAGTCTATCCATTCTTAAATGCTTTTGTAAAAATAGTTCATGGTGGTAAACAACCATTTACCATGGAAGTTTATTACTTTAATACAACTGTTCAAACACGATCAGAATGGGGTACAAAACGTCCAGCTTTATTAAATGATCCACAAACAGGTTTAGTGGTTCACGCTAGAGCATTTGGTAGTTACAATGCTAGACTTGGTGACAGCCAATTCTTCTTACAAGAATTTGCAGGAAGTGGTGCTGATGGTGATGTTGTTAGCTGGTCTTATGTAAAAGATAAACTTGATGGTATTATCCAACAAACAATCCAAAAAGCTTTAGGCGACTTTATGGTCAAACAAAGAATTGGTGTTCTAGAACTCCCAGGATTTGTTGAAGACTTCTCCAACTACTTAAAAGGTTCATGCACTGATTACTTTGCAAAATACGGATTTGAAGTTACTGATTTAGTAACAGAATCCTTAAATGTTCCAGATGAAGATATGGAAGCTCTTAAGAAGGCTAGAGAATACGCAGTTCTTGGAACTTCATATGAAAGAAATAGACAACTCGATATCCAAGAAAAATGGGCCGGCAATGAAGGTCAAGCAGGTGGTATCGCCGCTGCTGGTATGGCTCTTGGTATGGGCCTCAATGGAATGAACCAATTCCAAGCCAACGCAAATAATAACGCTCCTATGACCGGAACTCCAACCGCTCCAATGGGCGCAGGTAAATGTGCTAAATGTGGTGCTGATGTTCCTTCTGGTGCAAAATTCTGCCCAGCATGTGGAGAACCAGTTGCACAAAAGAAATTCTGCCCACAATGTGGTAAACCAGTTGAACCAGGTGCAAAATTCTGCCCTGAATGTGGTGCTAAACTTCAATAGGTGAGTTAAATGAAAAAGAAAGCTTTATTACTTTTAATTCCAATTATTCTTACATTTGTGGTTGCTATCATTCCACCTATTTGTTTTGCTACCATGGGGTGGTATCCATCAGATCATAGTGCAGCATTTGGAATTACATATTGGGTTATTTATGGTGCTGCTATCTTAGCTTGCTTAGTGTGGTGTTTAATTGCTTGTTTTGCAAAGAAAGATGCAGGTATTAGCTATTTACAATGTGGGAGTGTCTTATTACTCCAACTAGTGTCTCCTATTACATTAATCTTTGCTTGTATTGAAGAAGATTATGCAGTTATCTTCCCAATTATAATTGCCGCGATTGCCTTTGCAGCATTTGTTGTGTTATTAGTCGCTACAAGTGTATTAAATTCACAAATTAAGGAAGTTATGCCTAAAATTCAAGCCAAAGAAGAACCAGTTGTTGATGCTGATGCAACCTTCAATAATGATGATGGATCATTCAAAGGTTCAAGAGTCGGTAAGAATAAATAACTTATAAACCTAAATTTAGAAGGCCCCTCAAAAAGGGGTCTTTTTTAAAAAGATGAATTAACAAGGGAAAACATTCATATAAATGAATATAATAAAATGTATATGAAATATGGGATTATCATTACTAACCAAGAAGTTGGTCATAACGCTTATAAAATAAAAAGGTACTTAGAAGAACAAGGTGCTTTAGGCATTTCTTTATGTCATGTTGTTAATGATGGAACAATTGCTTCTATTAATGATAGTGGTGATGTTGTTATCAATTTACCAAAGTGCGATTTTATTATTTATTGTGATAAAGATATATATTTAGCAAGGTTACTAGAAAAAGCAGGATATTTATTATTTAATAGCGCAGATTTTACAAAACTTTGTGATGATAAAATTCTAACATTTATTAAATGTGCAAACATGGGTATTAGTATGCCTAAAACTTTCGCAGGACCATTATTTTATAATCATGATTTAAATGATGAAAACACTAAGTTTTTATCTCAAGTTGGTAAAGAAATTGGATTCCCATTAGTGATGAAAAGAGTATATGGTTCTTTAGGTGAAGGAGTATTCCTAGTAAATAACCAAGAAGAATTAGTTAACTTATATAAAAAGCTTTCTGGAGAACCAGTTTTATTTCAAAAATATATTGCTTCTTCTTATGGAAAAAGTATGCGTGTTATTGTTATTGACGGTAAAGTGTTTGGAGCGTTTGAAAGATATAATCCAGAAGACTTTAGAAGTAACTTCTCCGTTCACGCATCAAGTAGAGCAACCTCTAATCCAAAATTCCTAGCATTTGCCCAACATATTGCAGATAAATTAAATATTCTTTACGCTGGTATTGATCTTTTATATGGAGAAAATGACACTCCAATTCTTTGTGAAATTAACTCTAATGCTTTCTTTGAAGAATTTGAAAAGATTACTAGCCTTAATGTTGCTAAAGCGTATTTAGAAATGGTATTAAATCATCTTAAATAGTTATGAACAAGAATTATCAAAAGAAAACCACATATAGCAAAGACTATAAAAATATCAAAGAATTCAAAGTCAAAGGACAATGTGAATTACTTGAGTTTTTACTTAATACTTTTTCTAATCAATCTAGAAACTCAGTCAAATCATTATTAAGTTCACATCGTGTTAGTGTTGATGGCGCTCCTGTTACGCAATTTAATTTAAAACTATATCCAGGAGATACAGTTATTATTTCTTCCTCACCAATTAAAAAGAAAACTAGAAGCAATTTACCTATTATTTTTGAAAATGATGAAATAATTGTTATCAATAAACCTAGTGGATTACTTTCTATCGCAAGTGATAAAGAAAAAGGCGCTACAGCATATCGTATGCTTTCTGATTATGTTCAACAAAAAGACAAACATAATCGTGTATTTGTTGTCCATAGACTTGATGAAGACACTTCTGGAGTCTTTATGATTGCTAAAAACCAAAAGATCCAACAAGCATTACAAGATAATTGGAATGATTTAGTGACAAAACGTGGATATTACGCAATTGTAGATGGAAAGATGAAAAATAATGAAGGCACAATTACTTCATATTTAAAAAAGAATGCGCAAAACATGATGTATTCATCTAAAAAGAAAGGTGATGGCCAATACGCTATTACCCATTATAAAGTTATTAAAACCAACAAATTATATTCGTTATTAGACGTTAAAATTGATACTGGTAGAAAGAATCAAATTAGAGTTCATTTAGGTGAACAAGGTAACTATGTTATTGGTGATGATAAATACGGAAATCCATCTAATCCGATTAATAGATTAGGACTCCATGCTTATGAATTATCTTTAAAGCACCCTTTTACAGGTAAAGAACTTACATTTAAAGCCCCAATTCCAAAAGAGTTTACAGACTTATTTAACGAAGACAAATAATTGTTATTATTTCGTTAAACCTTTACAATATTAAATAATGAGTAAGAACAGTTATTTAAATGCGTTATTAAGTAGTGGATTATCAATATTCCCAATGTTGTTAATCATTGTGGTTTTGTCATTCATTCCAAATGGCGCTAGTAGTGTATTAGTTCCTTTAGAACCATTTGATTATTTAGCTTTAGCTATTTGTGCTGTTGTCTTAATTGTTGGATTAGCATTATTCCAAATAGGCGCCAATGGCGGACTTACTAGAGTTGGTGAATACATGGGTGGTTCGTTATCTAATCAAAAAAAGATGGTAATTGTTATAGTTTTCGCTTTTTTATTAGGTGCGTTAATTACTTGTGCAGAACCAAGCATTATGATTGTTTCCAGCCAAGTATCTATTCCAGAATGGTTATTAGTGGGATCAATTGCTATAGGTGTTGGTGCATTTGTAGTTATCGGTGTTGTTAGAATATATATTCACAAGTCTTTAAAACTCTGGTATTTGTTATTCTATTTCATTGTATTTGGCTTAATCTGTCTTATTGGATTAGACGAATCTACACGTAAATTTTTACCATTTATTTTTGATGCTGGTGGAATTACCACCGGATCTGCAACAGTTCCATTTATCTTAGCATTAGGCGCTGGTATTGCTGCTGTTAGAGGTGGTACTAGTTCAACAGAAGATAGCTTTGGTCTAGTAGGAATGGCCTCAATTGGCCCTATTCTTACAATGACTATTTTGATTATCTGTAATAATTCTGGATTTACCCCATATGAAGTTTCAATGGCAGTTCCATTTGATAGCTTTAGTAATATTATGACTGCTTTAGGAATGGCATTCTTACCTAGTGCGGAGGGTTTTGGTACTTTAATTGAAGTAGCTATGGCGTTATTACCAATCCTTATTATTTTCTTAATCTATGAATTAATTTATATCCGTCTTCCAAAAGATAAAATGCTATCTATTGGATTTGGATTTATTATTTCATTTTTTGGTTTAGTTATCTTCTTAGCAGGAATTAACGCATTTATGCAACCATTTGGTAATCGTGTAGGTGTTTCCCTTGGCTTAGTGGATAACGACTGGTTAATTATCTTAATTTGCTTTATTATCGGTTTAGTTACAATTCTTTGTGAACCTGCTGTTCACTCATTAACCACACAAATTGTTTCAATTAGTGATGGCGCTATTAGTAAGAAAACTGTTTTATTAACTTTATCTTTAGGCGTTGGTATTGCTATTGGTTTATCCGCAATTAGAACATTATTTAACTTCAATATTCTTTATATTGTTGTACCTGGATACATTCTTTCATGTATCTTAATGTTCTTCTGCCCTGATTTATTTACTGCTTTAGCATTTGACTCAGGCGGTACTGCTAGTGGACCTATGTCTGTTTCTTTCGTTTTACCAATGATTATTGGCATTACTTATCAAAAGAATGTCCATGAAACTTCATCAGTTTTATATTATGACCAATCATTTGGTGTTGTTGCTCTTATTGCATTAACCCCAATTTTAGCGGTTCAAATATTAGGTATTTCTATGACACTTAAAAAGATGTACCAATTACGTGTTATGCGTCATCAAGTATTTGATGCTAACGATGCACAAATTATTCATTTTTAGGGAGAGATTATGAAAAATATCTGGAAATCTAAAGTAAAAGAAAAAGATAGAAGTGCTAAAAAACTTGATCAAGAAAAAGTTAAGAAAACTACTACAAAGAAATCCTTTGAAGAGAAAAAGAATCTTGATAAGTTATATGTTTATATTGTTATCGCTAACCAAGGACAAGCAGACACTATTTGTAGCTTGCTTCAATATCTTGGTTCTAGTGCACAATATATTCAACATGCTAGAGGAACTGCACCTGACAGAGTTAAAGACATTTTAAATATCGTAGATAATACAAAAGAAGTGATATTCTCATTTATTAATGAAAAGTTTTTAGATCAAGTACAGTTAGAATTAAATGCTTATTTTGCAGCAAATAAAAAGAATAGTGGATTAGGATTTGCTATCCCATTAACTTCAATTATGGGTGTTAAAGCATATAAATTTTTATCACAAACATTATAAGGAGACGAATATGGAAGATAATAGTTACAAAGCAGTTATTGCAGTAGTAAATCAAGGATTTGCTCAAGTAGTTATGGAAGCCGCTAGAGATGCCGGTTGCCGTGGTGGAACAATTATTCACGCTAGAGGCACAGGTCATTTAGGCGCACAAAAGAAATATGGTATCGCTGTTACTCCTGAAAAAGAATTTATCATCATGCTCGTTGCTAATGAGTTTGTGGATCCTGTTATTAAAGCAGTAGATAAAGCAGTTGGCTTAAATACTGATGGACATGGAGTTGTCTTCTCCATTCCAGCAGAACATATATCTGGTATTAAAATTAAGTAAAAGAAATGCTTCCAATCGCAATCGGAAGCATTTTTATTTATTAGTATTCGTCAATATCGCCACGCTTTACGTGAGCGTCATATTTCTTACGTTCAACTGTGTTTAAGATTTTCTTACGCATACGGAATGTATGAGGAGTAATCTCAACAAGCTCGTCGTTATTAATATAATCTAAACATCCTTCTAGCGATAATAGTCTTGGTGATTTTAACACTACTGTATTATCTTTATTTGAACTTCTAACATTTGTTAAGTTTTTCTTAGTGACAACATTAACTGCTAAATCGATATCATATTTATTTTCACCAACGATCATTCCTTCATAAACTGTTTCGCCTGGTTTAATAAACATGGTTCCTCTTTCTTCTACGTGTTCAATAGCGTATGGAGTGGCTTGTCCACTTTCAACTGCTACTAGAACACCAACAGGTCTTTCCCCGATAGAATGAGCCTGCATAGGGCGATATTCTTTATAGGTATGGGATAAAATACCATAACCTTTAGTTAGTGTCATAAACATGGTCATATAGCCTAATAAACCACGTGATGGGATAACATAGTTAAGAATTGTTGTTGTATCCTTAGCATCCATGTTAATTAAATCACCATTTCTTGAACCAATGGTGGTCATTACGTCACCAACATATTCATTTGGTACATCAATAGTTAAATCTTCGTATGGTTCTTGTTTAACACCATCAATTTCTTTAATAATTACTTGTGGCTTACTAACTTCAAGTTCAAAACCTTCTCTACGCATATTTTCAATAAGAATAGAAAGGTGTAATTCGCCTCTTCCTGATACAACCCAAGCTTCAGCGTTTTCAATTCTTCTAACTTTAAGGGCAACATCCTTTTGAGTTTCTTTAAATAATCTTTCTTCAATCTTTCTAGCAGTTAAAAGTTTTCCGTCTTTTCCTGAGAATGGTGAACTATTAGTACCAAAAGTCATTTGAAGAGTTGGTTCATCAAGTCTAATTGGTGGAAGAGCTTCTAAATGTGCTGGAGGACAGATTGTATCTCCAACGTTAATATCAGTTAATCCC
Organism: Bacilli bacterium; assembly: GCA_045601085.1. GTDB lineage: Bacteria > Bacillota_I > Bacilli_A > RFN20 > CAG-826 > JAZRZD01. The sequence continues at coordinate 32,085 of JAZRZD010000034.1, forward strand.
GCAACTGCAACGATTTCCCCAGCAGAAGCTTCATTAATTTCTAATCTAGTTAATCCTTTATAACCAAATAATTTCATTACTTTAAATGCTGAAGTAGTGCCGTCACTTCTAATCGCAACAACATTATCATTTAATTTGATAGTGCCACGTTTGATAGTGCCAATACCAATACGACCAACGAAATCGTTATAGTCTAATAAGGATATTTGTAATTGTAATGGTGATTCTACATCAATTTTTGGTGCAGGAATTTCATCAATAATAGTTTGTAAAATAGCATCCATTCCTGGGACTTGATCATCTAGATTATCACTTAATGATGAAGTGCCTTTTAGAGCACTAGCGTAAACAACTTTGAAATCTAAGAATTCGTCAGGAGCACCTAATTCAATAAATAAATTTAAAATGCCATCTAATGTTTCTGCAATATTGATATTTGCACGGTCAATTTTGTTCACTACAACAATTGGTTTAACATGTGCTTCTAATGCTTTTTTAAGAACAAATCTAGTTTGTGGCATTGTTCCTTCAAATGCATCAACAAGAAGCAAACAGCCATCAACCATGTTCATAATTCTTTCTACTTCTCCGCCAAAGTCAGCGTGCCCTGGAGTATCAAGAATGTTAATTTTTGTACCTTTATAGTTAATAGAGGTAGTTTTAGCTAAAATAGTAATTCCTCTTTCTTTTTCAATATCGTTACTATCCATAACTCTATCGCCGATGGTTTCATTTTCTCTAAATGCTCCAGCAGTTGTAAGAAGTTGATTTACTAATGTAGTTTTTCCGTGATCTACGTGTGCAATAATTGCGATGTTTCTAATGTCCATAAAAAATAACCGTTTTTTATATTAAAAAACAATAACAAAAATTGCAATAAAAAGGTTATTTAATAAGGCTATAAACTTTATTTTTGTTAATATTTTTTGTTTTGGAAACTATTTCCACAATATCTTTTGAGGTTAAGTTCTTACTTTTTAATAAGTTAATTAATTCTTGTATTTCCTCAATATTTTCTTCTTTTTCGGTTTGGTTGCCTTCAATAATAAGTACCATTTCACCAAGTAATGTTGATTCATCTATATTACTTAACTCGCTTGTAGTGCCGCGGATATATTCTTCATTCTTTTTAGTAAGTTCTCTTGCTAAAACAAGTTTTCTTTCTCCAAATATATCTTTTAACAAATTAAGAGTCCTTTTAATTCTATGAGGAGCTTCGTATAAGATAATAGTTTCTTTTCTATCTTTTAACTCTTCTAATTCTTTTTTGGCGTCACTATCTTTGCTTTGTAAAAAACCATAAAAATAGAAATGATTTGTATCTAATCCTGAAGACACTAAAGCATTAATGAATGCACATGATCCACATATTGTGGATACATTAATGTCATTTTTAATACATTCTTGGACAATAATATTTCCTGGATCGGATATACCTGGATATCCCGCATCAGAAACATAGACGACTTTTTTACCTTCTTTAATCTTTTCAATAATTGATAGAGATCTTTCTTTTTCGTTATGTTGATGTAAAGAAATTAAAGGTTTAGAGATATTAAATGCAGAAAGAAGCTTCTTTGTATTTTGTGTATCTTCTGCCGCTACTAAATCACATTCTGAAATAACTTCTATTGCTCTAGGAGTAAACTCTTTTAAATTGCCAATAGGAGTTGCCACCAAGTAAAGAAGTGGTTCGTTTGAAGTGAAGTTTTTATTTCTTTTCATTGTGATTGTGATTGAAGTGTTGTTCGTTTTTCTTACTAACCTTAGCGTTAGCCTTAAATTCTTCTAATGTGTAATTAATAATATCTTCATCACCATCAAGTCTAATAGTTTTGGAAATAACATTAATTGCTCCGACAGTATATTCTTTTTTATCAACAAAGCACTTACTGCCTAATTCTGGCATATCTTTTTTTGCTTCTACATATGCTTCATCTTCATATTTTAAGCAGCATAATAATTTTCCACAGTGTCCACTTAATTTTGGAATGTTAATAGCAAGCATTTGGTTTTTAGCCCTATTAACAGAGATACCATCAAATTCATTTAAGAAAGTTGAACAACATAATGGCAAACCACACACACCAATACCGCCAACAAGTTTAGATTTATCTCTACTTCCTAATTGTCTTAATTCAATTCTTGTGTGTAATTTATATGCTAAAACCTTAAGCAATTCCCTAAAATCTACTCTTTCATCAGCTAAATAACAGAATATTACTTTGGCTCTATCAAGAGTGTATTCAGCAGAAATTAAATTCATTGGAAGTTTTAAGTTTTTAGCTTCACTACGACAAACTGCTAAAGATGCTTCTGCTAATTTTAGATTAGTGTTAAAAGCCACTTCATCTTCTTTGTTAGCTATTCTTAAAATTGGTTTCAAACCAAGTTCACTTTTATATTCATCAATATCTTTTTGAGCATAAGAAACTTCTGCTAATTCTTGTCCTCTAGCGGTTTCAACGACAACTTTATCACCTAGTTTGAGTTCAAGATCCTTCACACCAAAATAATATGTTCTAGTAGTGTTATTAAATCTAACCCCAACATAGGAGTCATAAATAGAATTATCGATGATTTCTTCTTTTTTATTATTTATATTCATAAAATTTCCTTTGTAATGAGATTAGAAATATGGTCAATTTCTAGACCAATGTTAGAGTTTCTTAAATTCTTAACTGCTAATAATTCTTGAAGTATTGTTTCAATAGAGGCAATACGAGACTCTATTTCCTTAAGTATTGTAGCATAATTTTTTAAAATTATTTCATCTTGTTTCCTGATAGCAAACAAATCTTCAAATGTTTCAATTAATAAGTTAATAAATAAACCTAATTGGTTACGTTGTTTGATTTGAGTGTTAACTTGTGACATAAAGTGATAAGTTATACCTTCTTTAGATTCATTTTTAAGTGTTTCAATAGTTAATTTATATAAATCTTTAATGGATAAATACATTGCGTGATTGTCTTCATCATCTAAGAATTCTTTTATCATTTCAGAATCATTATAAATATAGGATAATAACTCAGCGTCTTCCCCATCTATCCCTTCATCAACCGCCTCTTGGATAATCTCAGTTCTTGCTACAGGTGCTAAACGCAATGTTTGACATCGAGAAACAATGGTAGGTTTGATTAAGTTTATGTTAGTAGTAGTAAGGAATGCATATACTTCAGATTCTGGTTCTTCAAGTGTTTTTAATAAGGAATTGATTGCCTTTTCAGAAATATTTTCTAATTGATTAAGGACATAAACCCTAACTCCTTTTGGTTCAATTGCATATGTTTCTAACTTCTCTTGAATAGAGGCAATATCGTTATCGGTAATAGATTTAAGAGAACCATCCACGACGAAGAAGTCAGGATAGTTTTGTTCATTGATTCTATGACAGGTTAGACAGCTATCGCACGCTAAAGGAGAACGAGAATCGCATAAAATTGATTTGCCCAAAAATGATGCAATTTTAAGTAATGGTGTGCCTACATCTCCGCTTATTAAATAAGCATGAGAAAGTTTGCCATTATTAATAGCGTTACAAAATGTTTTATATATGACTGGTTGATGTAGTTTTAAATATTCTTCAATCTTCATAGTCTTGAGATGATTGCTTTTAAAGTCGTCTCTGCAACTTCATCTTGAGATTTTGAAGCATCAATTACTATAAAGCGTTCTGGATATCTTTTTGATAATTCCAAGAAAGTATTTCTAACTTTATGATGGAATTCTAATTTTTCTAAATCTAATCTATTAACTTCTCTATTGGCGTTCTTAGCGATTCTTTCTAATCCAATTTCAGGTTCAATATCAAATAAAAGTGTTAAATCTGGCCATGTATCTTCTGTGGCAAATTTATTAATATTTAATATTTCTTCGATACCTAATCCTCTAGCTCCACCCTGGTATGCTAAAGAGGAATCTAAATAACGATCACAAATAACTATTTTCCCTTCTTTAATTGCGGGCCAAACTTTTTCTACTAAATGTTGACGTCTGCTTGCAGCATAAAGAAGAGCCTCTGTACGAGGATCCATAGTCTTATTTTCTTTATCTAAGATCACATTTCTAATTTGTTCAGAAATAGGTGTTCCACCTGGCTCACGAGTTCTAATAATGTCATAACCCATTTCTTGTAATTTTTTTACAGCGGTATTGACTGCGGTGGTTTTGCCACTTCCTTCAGGTCCTTCAATTGTAATAAACATTATATTTTCCTCCTGCCTTCTAGAGACTTTAATAAAGTAAGTTTGTCAGTATAATCAAGTGTTCCACCCATTTGTAATCCAAACGCTAATTTAGTAGTGGAAACATTGTAATTCTCAAGTTTTTTAGCAATATATAACGATGTAATTTCTCCATCTACTGTTGGATTTGTGGCTAAAATAACTTCTTTAACAGTGCTTTGTTCAATACGAGAAAATAAACTTTCTAAATTTAAATCTTCAGCATTTTTGTTTTTGCTCATTGATATCTCACCATTAAGAACATGATATAAGCCATGGTATCCTTCACTTTTTTCAATAGAGATAACATCCTTTGGATATGAGACCACCATGATTGTGGAGGTATCTCTTGAAGAATCATTACAGAATATACATTCATCCTCGTCTGTTATCATTCCACAAATTGGACAAGTATGAATATTTATCTTTAGTTCTTTAACTGCATTCGAAAACTCTTCTAAATCTTCATCAGACATACTAAGCATTGCATATGCAATTCTTTCTGCAGATTTATGTCCAATGCTAGGAAGTTTAGATAATGAATTTTCTAGTCTTTCTAAAGATTTTAGCTTGTTCATTAGAAGCCAAAACCTCCGTTACCAGCAACTTTAGAATTTATTGCTTCTTCTTCTGCTGCAATTTGATCTAAGAGTTCATTAATTGCCATTTGGAGAAGATCTTGTAACATTTCTTTGTTTTCTTTTTCTAAAACATCTTCATCAATATCAATAGATTTAATGGTTTTATTACCCATCATAGTGACAGTAACTGCACCACTTTTGTTAACAGTAAATTCTTTTTGTGCAAGTGCTTCTTGTGCTTTCTTTAATTCTCTTTGCATTTTTTGGGCTTGCATCATAAGTTGTTGCATATTCATAAAATTATTCTCCTTCAAATTCAATTACCACACTGTCTGGTTTTGGTAATTTGTCTAATTGTTTCATTTCACTATATGTTTTTTGATAATCCACTGATTGTTTTCTAGTTATTGAATACACGAATAAATGTTTTTCAAATGCATTAAAAACAATATCTTGGATAGTCTTTTGATTTTCTACTTTATTGAATTTATCCACAACGCTTTGCATTTGGAATTCTAAGATTAAGATATCTTTTGAACATACAAGCGGATGGGCATCAAGCATATTAGAGGCCAAACCACCAATAAGTGGATTAGATGTAAATTTCTTTATTTCATCCCAGCGATCTAATAATTCTTTTTTAATGTCTTTGTTACTTTTAACCATGATAGGAATCATTAAATCTGGATTAACTACATAACTATCACCAATGATGGTGTTTTTAAGTGCTTTAACATTATCAAGTTTTTCATATTTAATTGTTTCTTCTTTAACAATTTTTTCAACTACTGGAGCTTCTTCTACTTTCTTTTCAATAGCATCAATTTTTGTGTTATCTTCGACTTCTGCAGGTTTTTCAATAGCTTTTTCTCTTTGTTTACAAATATCACAAAGTTTTAAAACACTTACTTCAAAGATGGAGTTAATTGAAGCAACTTTAGAATAATTACTAAGTGTTTCAATTAATGTATTTATCATGCTATTAGCTTTATCTTCATTAATGTTTCTAGCAAGTGTAGAAGCTTGGTGAAGGGTAATATTTTTTAATACATCATCTCTTCTAGTAACTAAATAGACAAGGACATCTTTAACAATAAGTAAAAGGTCGCTAGTTAATCGTTTTAGATCTGTGCCTTTTTTGAAATATTGATTAACTGTGGATAATACTTCTGAAGCATGACCACTTGCTATTTCATCTAATAAGGCAACTTTTGAAGCTGTACTTTCTAGTGAGAAGATATCTAAAACATCTTGAGTGTTAAGTTTGCCATTTTGAGAATACGCTAAAACTTGGTCAAGCATACTTAAAGCATCTCTCATACCACCATCAGCAAGTGAAGCGATTAACTTAAGTGCTTCTCCTTCAAATTCAATTCCTTCTTTAACTAAGATTTCATCCATTTTTGCAATGATTGAATCATCACTAATTTTAGTGAAATCATATCTTTGACAACGAGAAATAATAGTAGGAAGAATTTCTTGAGGATCTGTTGTTGCTAAGATAAATAAAACATTCTCTGGTGGTTCTTCAAGTGTTTTTAAAAGAGCATTAAATGCGGAGTCACTTAACATATGAACTTCGTCAATAATGTAGACTTTATATTTACCCATTGTTGGGCTATATCTAACTTGATCAACAAGTACTCTAATATCGTTAACGCCGTTATTGCTAGCAGCATCAAGTTCAATCACATCTGGATGAGAACCTTCATTAATACTTTTACAATTTATGCAGTTATTACATTGATGGCCAAAACCTTCTTCACAGTTTAATGCTTTAGCGAATATTCTTGCCATGGTGGTTTTACCTGTACCACGAGGACCTGCAAATAAATAGGCATGAGCAATCTTTTTGTTTGCTAACGCATTCTTTAAAGTTCTAATGATATGTTCTTGGCCTGCAACCTCATCAAAAGTAGAAGGTCTATAAGTTCTATATAGTGCTTTATATGACATAAATTTTTACCTTTTAACATTATACACAAATAATATGCATTATGAAAACGATTAATATTAATATTAAGAAACACATTTACCTCTTTATCTAATTTATATTAATGTGGTAAAATACAAACGCTAAAGGAATTATTTATGGAAGAAAGCATGTATCAACGTCTAGAAGTGGCGGTCACTCGATTAAAAGAGATTGATGATCTTTTACTTGATGAAAACGTTACTAGAGATGCTAAACAATTTAGAGATTTATCAAAAGAAAGAGCGGTTCTTGATGAACAAGTTACTTTGTTTTTGAAATATAAAAAAGATGAAGAAGATAGGAAAGCTGCTTTAGAAATGGCTGCTGATTCTGATCCTGAAATGTCTGAATTAGCTAAAGAGGAAATTAAAAGTTTAGATATAGAAATGGCGGATTTAGAAGAACAATTAAGAATTTTATTAATTCCAAAAGATCCTAACGATGACAAGAATATTATTGTAGAAATCCGTGGTGCTGCTGGTGGAGATGAAGGCAATATCTTTGCAGGCGACTTATTTAGAATGTACACAAGATACGCTGAAACACAAAACTGGAAAATTCAAATGATTGATTCTTCGGCTAGTGAAGCAGGGGGATTCTCCAATGTTTCTTTCATGATTAAAGGAAAAGCAGTTTATTCAAAAATGAAATTTGAAAGTGGCGCTCATAGAGTTCAAAGAGTGCCTAAAACTGAAGCTAATGGAAGAATTCAAACTTCTACCGCTACAGTTTTAGTAATGCCAGAAGCTGAAGAAATTGATGTTCAAATTAATCCTAATGATTTACAAGTTGATACATATCACTCTCAAGGCGCAGGTGGACAAAACGTTAACAAAACTGAATCAGCAGTTAGAATTACTCATATTCCAACTGGCATTGTTGTAGCATGTCAAACTGAAAAATCTCAAATTCAAAATAGAGAAATTGCTATGCAAATGTTAAGAGCAAAGATGTATGCAACTCTTCAAGAAGAACAAGAAGCAAAATTAGGTGCTGAAAGAAAATTAAAGATTGGTACTGGTGATAGAAGTGAAAAGATTAGAACTTATAACTATCCACAAAATAGAGTAACTGATCATAGAATTGGTTTTACCATTCAAAAATTAGATAGAGTTATGGAAGGCGATTTGGATGAAGTTATTGATGCTTTAATTCATTTCGACCAAGCACAAAAGCTTTCTTCTTAATATGACTTATAGGGATTTATACTTCCTTTTAAAAGATAAAAAATCTGAATATTTTCCTGAAAGTGTTATCAATCATTTTCTTTGTGACTTTTATAATGTTTCTAACGATGATTTGCTATTACATTTTGATGATGAAATTCCTTATAAAGAAAATTTAGATAATGTTATTAATAGAATTCTTTCTGGAGAGCCAATTCAATATGTATTAAACAAAGCATCATTTTTAGGCGTTAACCTATACGTTGATAACAATGTTTTAATTCCAAGACAAGAAACAGAACAACTTGTGTTAGACACTGTTAAAGTTATTAATAAAAGGTTTAAAAATTACAAAAATATACGCATCTTGGATATAGGATGTGGAAGTGGAAATATCGGAGTTTTGCTGGGGAAATTAGTAAAAAATTCTGAAATTTCTGCTATTGATATTTCTCCTAAAGCTGTTGAGATTTGTAGTAAAAACGCAAGTGATAATAATGTAAAGATTAACACCTATTGTTTTGATGTATTTACTGATGAACTTAAGAAATTAGGAAAGTTTGATCTAATTATTTCCAATCCTCCATATATAAAGTCAAAAGATACTGTTGCAGATAATGTTTTTAAGTATGAACCACACCTAGCTTTATTTGCATCTCCACAAACAAGTTATTACGAAAGAATCATCGAACTATCTAAAACAATGTTAAATGACAATGGATTCATTGCATTTGAAATTGATAGCGATATGCAAGAAGTATTAGAAGACAGTATTAAACAACATTGCAATTATAATTATGAGTTTAATAAAGACTTATATAATAATTTGCGATATCTTTATCTATATAAAAACACTATGGATTACAAACTAATTGCAGAGAAATTATTAAATCATCAAGTTGTTGCTTTTCCTACTGATACAGTCATGGGATTAGGAGTTATTTTTGATGATGAAGTTGCATATGAAAATCTCTGCGAAGTAAAACATAGACCAAAAGACAAACCATACACTTTAATGGTGGGTGATAAGTCTGAAATTAGTAAGTACGCTATTATTGATAAGAAAGTTAGTAAGGTTATTGATAAGTTATTACCTGGACCATTAACAATGTTATTAAAATCCAAAGATAATGTTCCTGGATTTGTAACTCACGATACTGGCATTATTGGTATTCGTGTTGCTCCTACTGAGACTATTAAAAACATTATAAATGCTGCAGAAAAGCCATTATTGGTTCCATCTGCAAATGTTAGTGGAGAAAAACCTGCATTAAATAGTGAGGAAGTTAAATCAATTTTTAAAGATACATTAGGATATATTGTTGAAGGTAACGCTGTTCTTGGAAAGCCATCAACGATTGTTGATTTAACTAGCGATTGTCCTAAAATTATAAGAGAAGGGGATATATCACTATCCCAAATAACAAAAGCGATGGAGGAATAATATGAAAATAGCATTAGGCGCTGATCATGGTGGATTTGCACAAAAAGAATTTGTTAAAGAAGCATTAAGTAAGGATTATGAAATTATAGATTTTGGTACATATTCTACTGATTCTTGTGATTATGTAGATTTTGCTGAAAAGGTTGCAAGAAGTGTTGCTTCTGGTGAATCTAATTATGGAGTATTATTCTGCACAAGCGGTGAAGGCATGATTATGAGCGCGAATAAAATTAATGGAGTTCGCGCAGGCATTGCATATAACGAAGATGTTGTCTCCGCTATGCGAAGACACAATGATGCGAACGTTATTGCATTCGGAAGTAAGTTCATGGATAACAATGATGTTGTGAATAGAATAAAGATATTCTTAACCACTGATTTCGAAGGTGGAAGACATCAAAGAAGAGTAAATAAAATAATTGATTTAGAAAAATAAGAAGAAATTGCCCCATTAATAAGTATGGGGTTTTCTTTTACTTGTCATATTTGTGGTAATAACGATCCTAAATATATTGGTTACCGTAATGGAAAACCATATTGTAGGAAATGCATATCTTTCGTGTGCCGAAGTCATGAACTACTTCCTCCTAAAGTAGAGAAAGCCCCTATTCACATTTCTTATGGATTAAGTAAAGAACAACAAAGTTTATCTAATAAGCTTGTAGAAAATTATAAGCATGGGATAAATACATTAGTCCATGCAGTATGTGGATCTGGCAAAACAGAAATAGTTTTAAATGTTATTAAATATGCAATTGAATCAGGAGAATCTGTAGGCTTTGCTATACCAAGAAGAGATGTTGTTATTGAGTTATTTGATAGATTAAGGACTATTTTTAAAGATAATAAAGTAACTGCAGTCTACGGAGGCAATACTGAAATATTAAATGGAAATCTCATTATTTTAACTACCCATCAACTATTTAGATATAGTAATTATTTTGATTTATTAATTATTGATGAAATTGATGCTTTTCCTTTTGAAGGCAATGATGTTTTAGAAAACATTACGTACCGAGCGGTTAAAGGCAAGTTAATTATGATGTCCGCAACTCCTAGCAAAACAGTTTTAAAGAAATTCTCTCAAGAAGGACATGATATCGTTACTTTATTTTCAAGGTTTCATAAACATCCTTTGCCAGTTCCAATTATTCATAAAACTAAATTCCCATTCATAAAGCTTTTCTTAGACACAAAAAGATTATTAGGTTTAAATAAACCGTTATTTATTTTTTGTCCAACAATTAAAATAAGTGAAAATATTTACAAAGTATTTTCTATATTTTTTAAACAAGGAAAATGTGTTCATTCTAAGTCAAAAAATAGAGAAAAAGATATACAAGATTTTAAAAATAAAAAACTTCGTTATTTGGTAACTACATCAATACTAGAAAGAGGGGTTACAGTTGAGGGATTAAATCTAATTGTTTATAAAGCCGATCACGCTATTTATACATCAAGGTCTTTAGTTCAGATTTCAGGTCGTGTAGGAAGAAAGAAAAATTGTCCGACTGGGGAGGTGATTTATATTGTTTCAAACTCTAATGAGCAAGTTGAAGAATCTATATATGAAATTGAAACCGCAAACAAGAATTTGCAAGATATGTTTTAATGAAATAAAAAATGAAAATATCGCTGATTTGATATTAAATAATGTATTTTTGTGTGAAAAATGCCGCAAATCACTAGAACCCAAATTCATTAGGTTTATGGTTAATGATACACAAGCGTTAAGTATATATAACTATGACGATAAGATAAGGGAATTACTATATCAATTTAAGGGTTGTTATGATATTGAACTTAAAGATGTATTTTTATCTGATTTTATTGATTATTTAAAGATTAAATATTATGGCTATGTTGCTATTCCTGCCCCATCATATATTCTTCATGATGAAAAGAGATCATTTAATCATGTAGACGAACTAATAAATGTCATTGGTTTACCTAAATTAAAAGCATTTACTAAGATTAAAGATATAAAACAAGCAAATTCAAATAAAAGAGAAAGAAGTAATGTGAAAAATATTATAAAAATGTCCGATAAAATAAACGTAAAAGGGATGAATGTTTTACTTGTTGATGATGTTTTTACTACTGGAGCTACTATGAGGACAATGTTAAATTTAATTAAAACAAAAGAACCAAAAACAATAAAAATACTGGTTCTTTCTAAGACAGAAAATTTATAGCGAGCAATATTTTTATATGATAAACATATTGAATAATGTATACTATTAAACATAATGCTATGCATTGTATAAACTTGAAAGGCCGTGAATTCGGATGGTATTAAATGATGGGATTTTTTGATAAAACCGCAATCAGAAAGTATGAAAAAGAAGCTGATAAAGTTATTGCATTAGAAAAAGAAATGGCTGCATTAAGCGATGATGATCTCCGTGCAAAAACTCCTTATTTTAAGGAAAGATTAGCAAATGGTGAAGATTTAGAAAACATCAAAATTGAAGCTTTTGCTGTTGCTAGAGAAGCTGCTAAACGTGCAATTAATGAATTTCCATATAAAGTCCAAATTATTGGATCTTTAGTCATGAATGATGGCGATGTTGCCGAAATGAAAACTGGTGAAGGTAAAACTTTAACATGTACAATGGCGGTCTATTTAAATGCTTTATCCGGTAAAGGTGTTCAAGTTATTACAGTTAATGAATACCTATCACAACGTGATGCTGAATGGATGGGTCAAGTTTATAGATATTTAGGTTTAACAGTAGGTGTAAACCTCCGTGCAAAGACAACCCAAGAAAAGAAAGAAGCATATCTTTGTGATATTACTTATACAACCAACTCAGAACTTGGTTTTGATTACTTAAGAGATAACATGGCAACAGAGCAATCTAGAAGAGTTCTCCGTGGATTAAATTTTGCCATTGTTGATGAAGCTGACTCAATTTTAATTGATGAATCTCGTACCCCACTTATTATTTCTGGTGGTGCTAAAGCATCTCCTTCTCAATACACAGTTGCAGATAGATTTGCTAAATCATTAAGAAAAGAAACAGATTTTGCTATAGATATTACTGATAAAACAGTGCATTTAACTGATGCTGGCAACGAAAAAGCAGAAAGAATGTTTGGTATTAAAAATCTCTACGCTCCTGAATATGCTGATCTTGTTCATAGGATTCATAATGCTTTAAAAGCAAACTTCATTATGATTAGAGATGTTGACTATTTAGTAGATGCTAATAAAGAAATTCAAATCATTGATCAATCTACAGGTCGTGTACTTCCAGGTAGAGAATGGTCTGATGGTTTACATCAAGCTATCCAAGCTAAAGAAAACGTTACAATTAAACAAGAAACTGTTACTTTAGCCACAATTACATATCAAAACTTCTTTAGACTTTACACCAAAATGGCAGGTATGACAGGTACTGCTAAGACTGAAGAAGAAGAATTTAGAAAAATCTACAACATGCGTGTTGTTTGTATTCCTACAAATAGACCTGTTCAAAGAATTGATGCTTTAGATTATGTCTACGCTCATAAAGGTCCAAAACTTGCAGCCTTAATTAAAGAAGTTAAGGAACGTCACGAAAAAGGACAACCAATTTTAATTGGTACTGTATCAGTTGAATCTTCTGAGGAAATCTCTGCATTACTTACTAAAGAAGGATTACAACATGAATTATTAAACGCTAAAAACCATGCTCGTGAAGCTGAAATTGTTGCACTTGCTGGTAGAAAAGGTGCAATTACCTTGGCTACTAACATGGCTGGTCGTGGTACTGATATTAAGATTGATGATGAAGTCCGTGCTCTTGGTGGTCTTTGTGTATTTGGTACTGAAAGACATGAATCAAGACGTATTGATAACCAATTAAGAGGTCGTAGTGGACGTCAAGGTGATCCAGGATTCTCAAGATTTTATGTGTCATTTGACGATGATTTATTAAAAAGATTTGCTGCTGACGGTATCAAATCATTTATTGAAAAGAACTTCCATGATGAAGCTCTTGAAGCAAAGATGGTTACTAATGTAATTACTTCTGCTCAAAAAAGAATTGAAGGACAAAACTTTGATACTAGAAAAAGCTTATTAGATTATGATGATGTCTTAGCAAAGCAAAGACAAATTGTATATGGTAAACGTGACCGTATTATTGATGGTAGCAACATTGATGATATTGTTGACGAATTATTCCAAACAACCGGTACATTCTTAGCAAAAAGATGTGTTCCTGTTGGAAGTTCATCTGATTTAATTGATGCAAAATTATTAATCAAAGAAGTTGAACCAAGATTCCTTCCTCAAGGAAGTATTAAAGAAAACTTATATGATGAATCTCCTGTTGAAGATGTCGCACCAGACTTAGGTGAAGTTATTTATGACTACTTCAAATCTAGAGAAAAGTCATGGCCTGAAGAAGAAAAAGAAAGAATTGTTCGTGCAATTGTCTTGCACTGTATAGATCAAAACTGGACAAAACATATTGATGCTATGTCCAGATTAAGAGATTCTATCTTCTTGAGAAGCTATGCTCAAGTAAACCCATTACAAGAATATGTTAATGAAGGCTATAGAATGTTTAGAGAATGTTTAGAAATGGCTAGTGTTGATGCTGTTTTAAACCTCGTTAATGTTCAATTAAGAGTTGCACCTCAACAAGAAACAACTACAGGTCCTATCGAGGACGCCGAAATCAAGGAAGATAAATAATGAAAGATTTAGTTACTTTTAGACAAGAACTAAGTGCTGTTGAAGAGAGAATCCTTCAACTCGGGTCTTCTCTTTGACCTCGACCAATTAAGTAAAGAAATTGAAGAATTAACAGCTATTAGTGAAAAGGAAGATTTCTGGAACAATCAGAATGAATCTTTAAGTGTGATTAATAAGCTAAATCACAATAGGAATATTGTTACTAAATATAAACAAATATCCACGAATTGCAGTGATTTAAAAGAATTATTAGAACTTTCTGATGAATCAATTATTGATGAATTAGAATCTAATTTTAATCAACTAAAATCAGATGTTCATGATTTTGAATTAGAGATTTTATTTTGTGAAGAATACGATCAATTAAACGCTATATTAGATATCCATGCAGGTAGTGGTGGAACAGAAGCTCAAGATTGGGCAGATATGCTTTATCGAATGTATGTCTTTTATGCTGAACATCACAAACTTAAGATGCAATTAATGTCTATGGAACCTGGTGAAGAGGCTGGTATTAAATCTGCAATGATTAAGATATCTGGTCCAAATGCATATGGATTACTTAAAGGCGAAAAAGGAGTACATAGATTAGTAAGAATTTCTCCTTTTGATGCAAATAAAAGAAGGCACACCTCATTTGCTTCTGTAAATGTAACTCCTGAGTTTAAAAACGACATTGATATCACAATAAATGATGCAGATTTAAAAGTTGATACATATAGAAGTGGTGGCGCTGGCGGCCAAAACGTTAATAAAGTTGAAACCGCTGTTAGAATTACACACTTACCAACTGGAATAGTGGTGTCATGTCAAATTGAACGTAGCCAATTACTAAATAAAGAAACCGCAATGAGCATGTTAAAAAATAAACTTTATTTATTAGAAATAGAGAAAAGACAATCTCAATTAAATTCTATTGTTGGTGAAAAGAAAAACATTGAATGGGGTAGTCAAATACGTTCATATGTATTCTGCCCTTATACATTAGTTAAAGACCATAGAAGTGATTTTGAAGTGGTTGATGTTCATGCTGTTATGAATGGTGATTTAGATGATTTAATATTCTCTTATCTCAAGTTCTTAGCGCTTAATAGAAATACAAAATAATTAGGGTTTTGCATGGAAAATAGACAATTTATTCTTAAAACCCCTTTAAAACCTACAGGGGATCAACCAACCGCAATAAAAGGTTTGGTAGATGGATTAAATTCTGGAAAGAAACTTCAAGTTCTTCTTGGAGCTACTGGCACAGGCAAGACTTTTACTATGGCAAATGTTATTGCAGAAGTTCAAAGACCAGCATTAATCTTGGTGCATAATAAAACTCTTGCAGGACAACTATATTCTGAATTTAAAGAATTATTCCCTGATAACAGGGTGGAATATTTTGTTAGTAACTTTGATTTTTATCAACCTGAAGCATATATTCCAAAAAGTGATACCTATATTGATAAAAATGCTGTCATGAATGATGAAATTGAAATGCTTAGAACAAGCGCAATTAATTCAATTTTAGAAAGAAGAGACACAATTATTGTAGCCTCTGTTGCTTCTATATATGGCTTAACTGATCCTGATGAATATAAAAACTTAGTATTTGATATCCATGTTGGAGAAAAAATTAATAGAAATGAGTTTTTTACTAGACTAGTAGATGCACAATACCAAAGAAATAATCTTGATTGTGTTCCGGGTTCTTTTAGAGTTCGTGGAGATATTATTGAAATTGTGCCTGCAAATTATGATGATAACCGCGTTATTAGATTAGATACTTTTGGAGATGAAGTTGAACGTATTACTGAAGTTAATTTACTTACAGGGGAAGTGTTCCATTCTTATAAGTCATATCCAATCTTCCCAGCTTATGACCATGCTTCAACAAGACAAAGAGTAAAAGAAGCATGTGTAACTATAAAGGAAGAACTTGTTGAAAGACTTGAATATTTTAAAAATGAAGGAAAATTATTAGAAGCAGAAAGACTAGAAATGCGTACCAACCAAGACATTGATTCATTAATGGAGTTTGGTATGTGTCCAGGAGTAGAAAACTATTCTAGACATATTGATAAACGTAAACCAGGAGAAAGACCATTCTGTTTATTAGATTATTTCCCTGATGATTTTATTTTGTTTGTGGATGAATCTCATGCTACATTCCCTCAATTAAGAGGTATGTATAACGGTGATAGAAGCAGAAAAGAAACTTTAGTGGAATATGGTTTTAGACTACCTTCTGCATTAGATAATAGACCTTTAAATTTTGTAGAATTTGAAGCAAAAATGCCACAAACGATATGTACAAGCGCTACTCCAGGAGAATATGAATTATGTAAATGTAACAATGAAGTAGTGGAACAAATTATTAGACCTACTGGGTTACTTGATCCACGTATTGAAGTACGACCTACAATGGGCCAAATTGATGACTTATTATTTGAAATTAACAAACGTATTGATAATAAAGAAAAAGTAATGATTGTTACTTTGACCATTAAAATGGCGGAAGACTTAACTGATTATCTTAAAGATAAAGGTATTAAAGTTGCATATTTACATCATGAAACTAAAACATTAGAAAGAAGTGAATTAATTTACCAACTTAGAAAAGGTAAATATGATGTTTTAGTTGGTATTAACT
The DNA here is from genome assembly GCA_045601085.1 of Bacilli bacterium. Classification (GTDB taxonomy): domain Bacteria; phylum Bacillota_I; class Bacilli_A; order RFN20; family CAG-826; genus JAZRZD01. The sequence continues at coordinate 48,802 of JAZRZD010000034.1, forward strand.
TACTTAGAGAAGGGCTAGATATTCCTGAAGTATCATTAGTGTGTATTTTAGACGCTGATAAAGAAGGATTCCTTAGAAGCGCTAGAAGCTTAATTCAAGTTACTGGTAGAGCAGCAAGAAATGAACATGGTTTAGTAGTTATGTATGCAGATAATATTACTGATTCTATGAAAACATGTATAGATGAAACCGCTAGAAGAAGAGCAGTTCAAGCACAATATAATGATGAAAACGGCATTATTCCTAAAACAATTATTAAGGAAATTAGGGCACCAATCAAAAATAGTGATGATGAATTAGAGCAAATGAAGTCACTTGCTAAGAAAGCATCACGTACTGAAATGAATAAACGAATCAAAGAATTAGAGAAAGAAATGAAACAAGCTGCTAAAGATTTTGATTTTGAAAGAGCCGCGGAATTACGTGATATTATTTTGGAGTTAAAAGCGGAGCTAAACTGAAAATAATTTGATTAATTATTTCGTGTTATATACAATATATGAGCATAAAGGAAAAAGAAAATGTCTAACTGGTACGATTGGTTATTCTTAATTGTTGGTATTATTATCATCATTTTATGTTTACTCCAAGGTGGTAAATCAGAAGGTGCTTCTGGTGCTATTACTGGTGGTGGACTTAACGTGTTTGTTAAGACTAAAGAAAGAGGCGCTGAAAAAGTTGTTTCTATTCTTACATTAATATTCGCAATTATCTTCTTTGTCCTTGCTATCCTTATTAATATATTCAATAAAGGTGCTTAATAATTAAGTAAATAAACAAAAGAAAAGGGGTCCAGATGGATCCCTTTCTTTATTTTCTAATAAGATTATTCTTTTGAAGAGTTATCTTTGCTACTTAGTTTTTTAATGCCATCAATAAGAACCAACACTCCAATGCCAAATACGATAATACTTAAGACAATGAAGAGGAAGACTCTTAATCCAGCTTCAGCATTGAATACTAATAATAAAATGCCTAATGTGATAGCGACTGCAGCAACGATAAACGCCGCAATAATCCAACTTTTCTTATCTTTGTAGATAACAGAGACAATGCCTTTAATTAATGCGGTGCCACCAACAACACAAAGTAAGATACCAAAGAATAAAATAATTACCTCACTAAGTAATCCTGGAGCAATACAAAGTAATACTCCAATTGCAATGACAAATGCTGCATATGCAAATGTTCCTGAGAAGAACGCTCTTTCTTCTAAGAAGAGACCCGCAAAAATAGTTAATGCCCCTGCAAAGAATAAGATGACTGCAGCAATTATTGAGAATGCTGTTTGTAAGGCTTCAATGTCCATTATTGCTAAGATAAAAATAAGAATACCAGCAGCAAGTAATAATGTTGCAACAACAAGTTTAAGCCATGAGTATTTTTTAAATAATTCGCCCATACAATTTCCTCCTTTATGTGATAAGTATAATTCATTGTTTTAATTTAATGAAATATATATAATGTAAGTAAATTTTTTAAAAGGAGACTTTCTATGAATAGAAAAGAACAATTGCAAGAATATGCTAATCTTTTAGCAAATAAAGGTATTGCAGTAAAAAAAGGCGAAGAAGTCTGGATTGAAGCTGAACTTGATCAACCAGAATTTGTCGCTATGGTAGTGGAAGCTTGTTATAAAGCTGGTGCTAAAAAAGTAGTGGTTAGATGGAGTTATGACAAATTAGCTAAATTACATTACAAATATCAAAGTGTTGGTTCATTATCTAAGATTCCACCATATGAATTAGCCAAATATAAATATATGTCTAAGAAATTCCCATCTAGACTTTATATTATGAGTGAAGATCCAGACGCTATGAAAGGTGTCAATATGATGAAAGTTGCTAAATGCAGAATGAAATCATATCCAAAAATCAAACCTTTTGTTGATAAATGTGATGGTAACTATAAATGGTGTATTGCTGGAGTTCCTGGCAAAGCTTGGGCTAAAAAAGTATTTCCAAAATTACCAGAAGATGAAGCCATTGAGAAATTATGGGACGCTATTTTATTAACATCACGTGTTGATGAAAATGGTGCAGTAAATAACTGGAATAATCATAACGCTGACTTAAAAGCAAAAAGAGAAAAACTTGGTAGTTTAAATCTTCAATATCTTGAATATAAAGCAAGTAATGGCACCGATTTCAAAGTTGAATTAATTAAAGGAATTAACTGGGGTGCTGGTGAAGAAATTGATTCTCAAGGTCGTGATTTCAATCCAAATATTCCAAGTGAAGAAGTCTTCACTTCTCCATTAGCAGGAAGCTGTGAAGGTAAATTAGTTGCTTCTTTACCACTTTCATATAATGGACAATTAATTGAAGATTTCTATATTTGCTTTAAAAATGGTAAAGTTAGTGAGGTTTTTGCAAAGAAAAACCAACCATTATTAGAACAAATGGTGAAGATGGATGAAGGCGCTGCAATGTTAGGTGAAGTTGCCTTAGTTCCATTCTCTTCTCCAATTAATAAATCAGGTATTTTATTCTTCAATACCTTGTATGATGAAAATGCAGTTTGCCACGTTGCTTTAGGTGCAGGATTTAAAGATTGTTTACCTAATGGTGGAAGTATTACTCCAGAAGAAGCAAAGAAAATGGGAATCAATGATTCCATGATTCACGTTGACTTCATGGTGGGCACAAAAGATTTAAGTATTGTAGGCATTGACTATAATGGTAAACGCACACAATTATTTAAAGATGGCGAATGGGCTTTCTAATTAAGTAATAAAACAAAAATAAGGACTAGTGGATTTTTCCATTAGTCCTTTTCTTTTAAATATAAAACATCAATAAAATTTATTTTTAAGTTTTCTTCTAAAACAAGCACTCGATTATAGATATCGATTTTAATAATCTTAGAATCAACAAATTTAATATAACCAGATTTGAAATATTTAACTGTTAATACTTGTCCATGATAATTAGTGAGCACTTCATTAATTTCTTCTGCTACTTCATTTGATATTACTGGGCGTTCTATTTTATTTCTTTCTTTACGCATTTCAATAATCTTTGGATCATGTTCTGGTAATGATTTATAAGGCGCCCATTTCTTCATGCCTCTATCACTCATTTTCTATGTCCTCCAATTAAATTATGTCTATCATTTGCAGTACTTTCTTCTAGTAACGCACTTGCTCTAGTTAATAGGTTTTTGCCATATTTTTTGTGAATAAAATCAATCATTTTTTGTAAGTTTCTTTTATCTTCTAAATTTCCATCTTCAAATAAAGTTAACTGTTCATAATCTTTAACATTAGAGAGTTTGCCATAATAGATACTTATTCTTCTAACTGGTAAGTCGATAATGTATTGATTATATATACTCATAATAGTTTGATAAAGTTTCTCATTATCATCAGTAGGATTAATTAATGACACTTGTCTTCCAAATCCGCCTTGATTAGATGCATAACCAATATATAAACCAACAAGTTCTGTTAATTTATTTTCATCACGCATTCTTTCTCCTAGGTCATCACTCATTTCTTTTAATAATAGTGGTACTTCTTTAATGGAATAGTTTCTAGGTAGAGTTTGTCCAACAGTTAAAGAAGTTTCTTCTGGAACATATTTCTCATGAATGTCCGCTTCATCAATACCATTTGCGTGCGCTACTAGTTGTTCTCCAATAATTCCTAATTTAGATTTAATAAACATTGGATCTGCATTTGCAAGGTCACCCATTGAATATATTCCTAGCTTATTAAGTCTAGCGTTTAAGCCATGACCTATACCCCAAATATCAGTTAATGGTTGGATTGGCCATAATTTCTTTTTAACGTCTTTTTGATGCATTATCGCAATGCCATCTTTTTCTTTTTTAGCGTATATATCAAGTGCGACTTTCGCTAAAAAGAAATTATCTCCTATTCCTGCAGTAGCCTGTAAACCAGTTTCTTCTTTTACCTTATTTAATATATCTTTAACTATTTCAATACCGGTTTTCTTGTAATAGCTAAGATAACTAGTTAAATCAATAAATGCCTCATCTATTGAATAAACATGGATATCTTCTTCAGACACAAAATCAAGCATTATTGATATAACTTCTGAGCTCTTTTCAATGTATCTAGACATTCTAGGAGTCGCGTATATATAGTTAAACTTCTTTGGTAATTCTTTTAGTCTACATCTAGAAGGAATTCCATGACTTTTTAAATATGGAGTAACACTTAAAACAATTGTGTTAACGCTTCGTGATACATCAGCGACCACTAAAGGGGTAGTCCATGGATCAAGCCCTCTATCAACACATTCAACAGAGGCATAAAAAGCTTTTAAATCAATAACTGCAATTGTTCTAACCTTTTCCATATTGGACTTTTATTATATGAGATTTTATTAGAATAATTAACATAAAACATACAAAGTTTTTATATAATAAACTTATGCTTGAGAAATTTACTGATAACAACACAATTGTTAATCTTTCTAACTCTATTTTGCGTCATTTTGGAGTTAATACCTTTCATAATACTATTCCAGAAATAGATGATGTTTTAGGTGACCACAAAAAAGTAGTAGTTCTTCTTTTTGATGGTCTTGGTAAACATATTATAGATAAGCATCTTAGAGGAGATGCTTGGATGAGAAAGCATTATGTAACTACTATTAACGCTACATTCCCTCCTACAACAGTAGCCTCTACCACTGGAATAAGAAGCGCTAAGTACCCTATAGAAACAGGATGGCTTGCCTGGGCAGTATATTTAGAGGAATATAATGCAAATATTTCTTGTTTTTTAAATCAAAGAATAAGAGACAAACAAATAGTGCAAGACCTTAAATATAACATCATGTCTCAAGTTTGTAGTTATACGAATGTGACTGATTTAATTAAATCAAATGGTCACACTAATGCGATAGAAATAATGCAATATCCATGTTTTAAAGATGGACCTAAAACATTAAAGAAAGCAAAAGATAGATTAGATAAATTTTTATATGACAATGATGATTGTTATTGTTATTTCTATTGGACTGAACCAGATGACAAGATGCATGAATATGGGACAAACTCATTTGAAGTTAGATATGAAATAGAAAAGATTAATAAATTTGTTAATAAATTATGTAAAGATCATCCAGATACTTTATTTATTTCTCTTGCAGACCATGGCCAAGTGAATATTGAATACCTAGATATATGTGAACATAAAGATTTATATAGTTTATTAAGACATGAATGTGGTTTAGAAATTAGAACCACTGCTTATTATGTTCAACCTGGAAAAGAATCCCTTTTTGAAGAGTTATTCAACAAATATTATGGGCAATACTTTAACTTGTTGTCACAAAAAGAAGTATTAGACATGAATTTATTTGGTGAAGGAGAATTACATAATAGATCAATAGATTTTATTGGTGATTTTGTAAGTATTGCGATAGATAAATACGCTTTATATTCAAGTAAAGACCATGACAAGATGCAATTTGTAATTGGCCATCATGCTGGATATACAGTTGATGAGATGGAAATCGCTGTTTCCGTATATAACAAGTAAAGTTATTATTAACACTACATTAAATGTTGATATAATTTTTCTTGTCCTTTGGGTCTGTAGCTCATCTGGAAGAGTGCATCGTTCGCAACGATGAGGCAGCGAGTTCGATCCTCGTCAGATCCACCAAAATAACACTCTAACTTTGATACAATGGATAGTTGGTCAAAGTTTTCTTTTTATGCGAAAAACTAAAGAAAATAACAATATTTGAATAATCTAGAGGTGCTGTAGAGCATCTTTTTTACTTTGCTTAT